>CAZQYO010000009.1:14153-24266 GCA_964597415.1 uncultured Chitinophaga sp. | reverse complement strand
CGATTTTGCAGGGAACACCAATGAATGTGACAACTGCTATAATAATGTCACTTTTAGCAATCAAACTACTGCTATGACCGCCATCAGTATTCATAGTACAGATTATTTGGAAGGAAGTATTCAACTGAATGGAGTAAAACTTGCTGAACTGTTAGAGGATACCGCAGTGTGGTATGGCAATTCGGGCATTACTTCTCCCGGCTCGGCTGTAAACACACAGGGAACAGGAGTAGATAATGTGATGCACGAATGTCATTGCCCCGATAATTATCTCGCTACCGGTATTGAGTTTAAAGCAACGGATCGTTTAAACGGAGAAATGAAACTTCGCTGTGCCCCTCTTAAACCGGGACTTTATACTACTTCTACCGGGACTGGAATTCCCAGTGCAGTGAGCATACCTTATGATAATGTAGATAATATGAGGCACATGAGTATGTGCCCAGCGGGGACCTACGTAAAAGGCATTTCTATTTATGTCACCAGCCGGATGGATTATAACTTAGTCATTTACTGCACAGGGATAGGAGACGATTAAGCGTAAATCTTAACTGATGTAAAGGTGGGGAGTTATTTACTTCAACACTACCCAGTTGGGAATCTTACCTTCATCGGAAAAGGTTTCGCCATTACACTTTAACGGATTTTGTTGGCGCTCGTCTTTAGTGATAATGATGTTAGATAAGGTGACTCCCTTTTGTTGGAACACGTGGAGCAATGAATCTGTCATCAACTCGAAATACGAAATGTAATGGCCTTTTTGTTTCCCGCCCATAGCGGTGGTGTCGGGTTGGTACACGCAGGCTATATCAGACATGGTCATATTGCCAATATGCTTTCCTAATTGCTCGCCTGCCGAAACCGTATCCCCAACGCGAAGTGGGTGCAACAGGTGGATATGGAAAAGACGAAAGGTGAAGGTCGGATATTTGCTGCTGCGGATATGCACCTGATAGCCCGCCCATTCCTCAAATAATTTCACTATTGTTCCGTCCACCGGTGAACTTATTTTTATGTTCGAAGCATCTTCCACCTTTGGCTCAAAATAGTGCTTCATACTACTGCAACTCTCGTAACCATCAGAATAATCGTGGCCGATTCCACTGCGGAAGCGGCTAATTCTTTCAATGCTATCTAAGGGGATATGGCTACTGCTGACGAAATGAGGGAAGGCTGTTTCTTGTAGCACAGAGTTTTTTGAATTGGAATTCTCTTCGCTTGGCGTTTTGGTCTCTTTATTTTTTGGAGTATTACATCCGGTAAGTAGTAACGCACTAAAAGCAATCAATAAGTACATCATAATGGATGGGAAGATAAAAAACAGAGTAGAAATGTTTGATGAAAAGTTTAAGTAAACACGTTTATAAAAAGAAGTCAATTTAGCGCACAGATAAAATTTAAGATCATTGCCAGCTAAATGTATGAAAATCCTTATCGCAACATTATTTATTTTCTTGGGGTACACCACTGCTCATTCGCAGTGTACCATTGATTCTTCGCTTCAAATGCCCGGCTTCCATCCCGACACCGGCTCCTATTTACGCAATGCCTGCTTAGGGTCTAACTATGATGAAGTGATTCAGATTTATGCGCCTGATAATGTTTCTATTGCTATTGGCAACTACCCTGTAAACTACGTGCAGTTAGACTCTATTCCCGATTTGCCGGCTACTCTTTTCTATTCTACTAATCCGCAAAGCGGCAGAATGAACGGAGGAGAAAAAGGCTGCATAAATATTTATGGTTTAGTAAATACCACCCCCGGAGATTATTCATTCACCATTTACTACACTGCAAATTTTACGGCTTTTGGCGGACCGGTTTCTTTGGGGTTCACTGCTCCTTATCGCTTGCATGTAGATACCGGTACAGCTACCTATAAAACAGTAAGTGATACAGTATGTCAATATCCGGGGTATAATTTGGGAGGGAACTGGTTAACAGCTTCGGGGAATTATTCCGATACATTGAGAAGCGCATCCGGTTGTGACTCTATTGTTACCCTGCATTTAACTGTTATCCCATTTGATTTAAACATCTATGCGATGGGCAGCAGCTTGGTCGCTACTCCCGGATTTGAAAGCTATCAATGGTTTGACTGCGATGCTAATGCCATCATCAGTGATGAAATTTCAAATGTCTTCACTCCGCTTACTCCGGGAAGTTATTCTGTCATTATCAATAATGGAGAATGTTCGGGAAACTCTCCCTGCTTCACCTTTACTTCCATTCCGTCTATTCAACACAGTTCTGAATTCCGTATTGTACCTCAGCCGGCTTTTGATAAAATCAGGATTTCAGCAGAAGGTGAAAAACGACCGTTTGAGATGGAGGTGTATGATCTGAACGGAAGATTATTAAGGCGCAACTCGGCCGTGATACCTGAAAGCGAAATGGATATTCATTCTCTTCTTCCGGGGGTATATTTCGTGCGCTTCATCAGAGAGGGAACTGTCTTCTACTCTCGTTTTTTGAAGAGGAATTAAACTCTTTCAGTGATCCGAATTTTGTGCAGAGGGTTCTTTCACTAACACTTTTTTTAATACGGCTACGGCTGCATCTACTTCCTGCTTGGTATTGTACTTACTGAACGAAAAGCGAACCGATTTTCGTGTAGGGTCAGCTCCAATGGCCTCTAACACATGAGAACCTTTCTCGCTCCCTGATGCGCAGGCACTTCCGCCACTGGCGGCTATCCCTTCCATATCCAAATTAAAAAGTATCAACTCCGCTTTGTCGGAAGGCGGGAGGGCAACACTTAGTACTTTATACAAGCCTCTTTCTTCTGAAAGATCTCCGTTGAATTCTACTCCCGGAATTTCATTTTGCAATCTGCTCTTCATATAATTTTTCAATTCGAGCATTAAATTTTTATTCTCCTCCATTTTGTCATTAGCCGATTCTAAGGCTTTCCCTAATCCCACAATTCCTGCCACGTTTTCTGTTCCTGCTCTCATATTTCTTTCCTGCGACCCTCCATCCATAAAAGGCTTCAAACGAATTTCGTTGTTGATATACACAAAACCCACACCTTTGGGTCCGTGAAATTTATGTGCGGAACCGGTAAGAAAATGAATCTTGACTGCTTGAACATCAAAAGGAAAGTAGCCAATAGTTTGTACGGTATCGGAGTGAAAGAGTGCCTGATATTTTCCGCATAAATTCGATACCTGTTTCAGATCTAGTAAAGTTCCTATTTCATTATTAGCGTGCATCAGGCTCACTAAGGTTTTACCGCTTGGAGTTTTGAGCAGCTCTTCTAAATGAGTGTAATCAACGGCTCCATTCTTTTCTAACTTCACATAGTCCACCTTCACTCCGTCTTTTTTCATTAACTCAACAGAATACAGCACACAATGATGTTCTGTTTTGGAAGAAATGATTCGTTGTACCCCTAAATCTTTAACCGCACCTTTAATCACCATGTTACTGCTCTCTGTTCCGCAGCCGGTAAAGAATATTTCGGCTGTAGAAGCATTCAGATACTTTGCTACAATTTTTCGCGCCTTCTCCACGGCTGTTTTTGCTTTTCGCCCAAAGGCATGAATCGAAGAAGGATTCCCGAAATGTTCGGTAAGATAAGGCATCATCTCCTCTAGTGCTTCCGGGCTAAGAGAAGTAGTTGCCGCATTATCTAAATATATTTTTTGAGACATGGCGCAAAGGTAAATCATTTGAATCACCTGTGCTTGGAAGCCTGCAATGGCTTATTATCTTTACGTCAATTAATGAATACAATGAGAAAAACATTCCTCGCTTTGTTTGCTGTTTTGCTGCTGCTTTTTGCAGGTAGTTGCAAAAAATGTTTCACCTGCGCCAATGAGTGTGTGCGGTGTTCACAAACTTTGAACGGGCACGAATTCAGCCATACATTATGTAAGGATAGTTTTAATACCGATGCGCAATTTGCGGCTGCCATCTCAGCCGACTCTGCCATAGGGTTTGTGTGTTCGCCAACCACGCCTACCTATAGTCGCGACTTTTGTGTGAACAAACCGGGCGAAGAAGATTATCCCAACTATTTCAACAAGGGACAAAAAATTGATTGCCGTGAAAAGTAGTTTTGCTGCGTTACTTTTTTTAGTCATTATTTTTTCATTTTCTTCCTGTAAGCAAAAAGAGAAGACATGCAAACTGGGTAAGTACTATGTGAGTGATGCATCTAATACTCCCCCACCTAATGTATTCTCATACTACAGTGATGGCCGACTTCAAAGAATAATTTATTCCAATGGCAGTAAGGATACTCTCTTTTACCGGTCTGATACTTTGCATTTGTTGAGTTTTGACGAGCGCGATTCTCTCTCTTTTGAATTTACGGGTAACCTGAATTCAAATGGAGATGTTCTGATGGGTGTAAAGACGCAGTATGATTATCTCGGGAGCATTATGCAAGTTGATAATTACAACATGCAGTACAATGCTTCAGGGAATTTGGTGCAGCAATCAGTTAGTAATACCAATGGAGTGATCACTACTACCTATAATTATGAAGAGGGAAACCGTATTTCGGGGAAGTTGTTTTCTGGAGCAGTGTTGCAGAAGCAGTATTTGTTTTTCCATAGTAAAGCCGATAACAAAACGGAATTGGATGATGATTCAGGAGTGTTTACTCCATACTTTGGCCGACCATCAAAAAAATTGCTCGATAGTCTGTTAGTGATTACAGGAGGGGATACCGCTAAGATTATTTACTCACATTCATTAGATGCCAATAGTTACGTGACCAAAGCGGTGCGGGCGCAATTGCCACCCACTGTTGACACCAAGTACTACACCTACTCTTATTTTGATTGTAGGGAATAAATAGCTATGATACCCTATAACAGGTTGAAGGGTAGTGAGGAGAAGGCTCCTCTTTCTTCTTGCGGAATCATTTTATTAATCGAAGAACCGGAGATAAGTTTATTTTCATCGGTCGAAAATTCGACAGACGACAAATGGTTTAAATACATAACTCAACGTGACATTTAAAGATTTTCATTTTTCAGAATCATTGATGGAGGGGCTGGAGGCTATGGGTTTTGAAAAGCCCACCCCTATTCAGGAACAGGCCATGCCTATTATTTTGAGTGGACGTGATATAATTGCCTGCGCTCAAACCGGCACCGGTAAAACGGCTGCTTACATTTTACCGGTAATCCATAAAATAATTCAGCAAAAATCTGATTCCGTAAATACCTTAGTGATTGCACCCACTCGCGAACTTGCTATACAAATTGATGAAGCGATACAGGGTTTTTCCTACTTTACCAATGTCAGTTCTATTGCCATTTATGGCGGAAATGACGGGCTTTCATTTGAACAGGAAAAGAAAGCCTTAGTGCATGGTGCCAATATTATTATTGCTACTCCGGGTCGGCTTATTTCGCATCTGAACATGGGTTATGTGAGGTTTGAAAAAATACAACACCTCATCTTAGATGAAGCGGATAGAATGTTGGATATGGGATTTAGTCAGGACATCAACAAGATTATCAGCTTTGTGCCGAAGGAAAGACAAACGCTTCTTTTTTCAGCTACAATGCCTAATAAGATTCGGGATCTGGCTAAGCGAATTCTCCATGAACCGGAGCAAATAAACATCGCTGTTTCAAAACCGGCTGAAGGAGTGTTGCAAGGAGCTTATGTGGTGTATAATGAACAAAAGCCCGACTTGCTTTATTCCCTTTTAAAGGATAAAGCTATTGCGAGCATCATTATCTTCTCCTCTACCAAAGAAAAGGTAAAGCAGTTGGAGCGGCATCTGCACAAAAAGGGATTAAACGTAAGTGCTATTCACTCTGATTTAGATCAGGATACCCGAAATGACACTTTGCGGAAATTCAAAAATAAGAGCATACAAATTTTAGTGGCTACTGATATTTTGTCGCGAGGTATTGATATTGATTCAATCGGCTTGGTCGTTAACTACGATGTGCCCGGTGACGCAGAAGACTATGTGCACCGCGTGGGGAGAACCGCACGAGCAGAATCTACCGGTGTAGCCCTCACTTTTATCAGCCGCGAGGATCAATATAAGTTTAAGAAGATAGAAGACCTTATCGGCTCAGAAGTGAAGAAAATACCCTTGCCACCCCAGTTGGGGCAAGGCCCCGAATATAAACCCTTAGAGAGAGTTGCCGGCCCTCCAAGAAACTTTAAAAAGGGGAACGGGAAAAGTGGTAGAAGGCACTAATTAGCTTTTATTCAAAGAGACCTTATTAATTGACTCATTAATAGTAACTCATGCTTTCATACTGGGAAAAGCAATCGCTTTTGCAATATGATATGATTGTAGTAGGCAGTGGCATTGTTGGACTTTCTACGGCAGTTTCTATCAAAGAAAAATCACCAAAAACAAGAGTACTGGTGTTGGAGCGAGCCGTGCTTCCTACAGGAGCAAGTACAAAGAATGCCGGCTTTGCTTGTATCGGCAGCCTTACAGAAATTCAGGAAGATTTAAAACATACCGGAGAAGATCAGGTGCTGGATTTGGTGCAATTGCGCTACGAAGGTTTGAAAAAACTTCGGGAGCGGTTAGGGGATAAGAATATCAGATATGCTTCCAATGGGAGCTATGAACTAATCAAAGCAACAGATAAAGATTGTTTGAATGAGTTGGATAGAATGAATGATCTCCTGTTCCCCATTCTAAAAACAAAAGCATTTACTCTCGCAGATGAGAAGTTAAAGAAATTCGGTTTTCCGCTGGAGTATGCCACTCATTTGATAAGCAATAATACGGAGGGAGAGTTACATACAGGAGAAATGATGCGGGCTTTGATTGATTACGCTATACACCTCGGTATAGAAATAAAGACAGGTTGTGAGGTAATACATTTAGAAGGGATGTCAGATTGGGTTCAGGTGGTCGTTCAACATCATTATTTAAAAGAAGAAATCCCTTTCACAGCCGATAAAGTGGTGGTGTGTACGAATGCGTTTGCAAAACAATTTTATCCTGAAATGGATTTAAAACCGGGCAGAGGTCAGGTGTTAATCACAGAGCCGATGGAAAACCTTCCTTTTAAAGGGATATTTCATTTCGACAAAGGGTTCTACTATTTCAGAAATATAGAAAACCGTGTACTTTTTGGAGGGGGAAGAAACAAGGATGTAGCAGTAGAAACCACAACAGAGTTTGCATTTAACGAAAAAATTAGAGAGGATTTATTAAACAAACTTCGTCAAATTATATTGCCGGAAATTCCTTTTGTAGTATCTGATTGGTGGACGGGTATTATGGCTTTCGGAGAGGACAAAGTTCCAATAGTAGAAAAGCAAAGCGATCGAATTTTCGCAGGAGTAAGAATGGGAGGTATGGGTGTTGCCATCGGTTCTGCCATTGGCGAAAAGTTAGCCTATATGATGCTGAAATAGGAAGTGCATTTTAACAGGGGCTTTTTTCCCGCCTTAATTTTTTTGCTATCTTCATTATGGAATTTCATTCTGTCATCGTCTTAGAGTAGATTTCTTAAACTAAAACAAAACTTATGAAACGGATTTCTTTAACTCTCATCGCACTTTTTATCCTTCTTCTTCCTGCCGTTCACGCTCAGGATACCCGCACAAATGTTTTGGATGCCAAGCAAGTGGCTAAACTTGATTTAAATGGTAAGTGGGCAGGAAAACGTCAGCAATATTCCTGGGATAAAAAGTCATTTATCGAAACTTTTGAGTATGAATTTGACTTGAAACAAGAAGGAAATTTGGTTACAGGAACTTCCACCATTATCACTGCAAATGGCGAGTATGCGGATATGAAACTGGAAGGGGTAGTGATAGGAAATAAACTTCACTTCCATGAATATCAGGTAGAGGGAGCAATTCGACCCGAAGGAAAGGTTTGGTGCTTCAAAAGTGGTGAACTATACTTTGCAAAGGATGGAGATAATATCAAATTAGTAGGGGCTACTTCCAGCTATATGGAAGTATATAATTACCCTTGCTCAGGCGGTTTTACAGACTTGACTAAGGTGGATAATAGTACTAACCTTTCTGCCCTAAATACACAATTCAATGCGAATAACCTAAAGGTTACAGAGGATATGTCTATCAGCGTGTACCCTAATCCGTTTATTGATAATGCTACTGTTTACTACAACATTTTAAACGACTCCAAGGTAAAAGTGGAGATATATAACATGAGTGGTAAACTCGTCTCTACCTTGTTTGATGGAAATGAAAAGGCAGGTAATTATAATGTGACTTTTGATGGTAAAAATACCGGTGACCAAAGCGGACTATATATTGTAAAACTTTCAGTAGGTGATGAAGTTTACAGTCGTCCCTTAGTTCAAATGCACTAATTGTTGATTGATTGACACAGAAGAGTCTTCCACTTTGGAAGACTTTTTTGTTTTTGCCCCCCAAGGGCTTCTATATTTGTTGCTATGAATAAGAAGGCGAGGGTAGATTTTGTGATAGAAACGCTGGAGGCACTCTACCCGAACCCCGCCATTCCATTAGATTTCAAGGATGCCTATACAATGCTGATAGCCGTGCTGCTTTCTGCCCAATGTACAGATAAACGGGTGAACCTGATTACTCCGCAACTTTTCAAATATGCAGATACCCCTCAAAGAATGGTAAAACTTACGGTAGAGCACATAAGAGATATTATCCGGCCATGCGGACTATCCCCCGCAAAGTCTAAAGCTATTTACAGGTTGTCTGAAATTCTTCTCGAAAAACATGGTGGAGAAGTGCCTGATAATTTTGAAGATTTAGAAGCGTTGCCCGGTGTGGGTCATAAAACAGCCTCTGTAATTATAACACAGATATTTGATAAACCTGCGTTTCCGGTAGATACTCACATCCACCGACTCATGCACCGATGGCGATTAAGCAATGGTAAAAGTGTGGAACAAACTGAGAGGGATGCGAAGCGGCTTTTCCCTCAAAATATTTGGAATAAGCTGCATTTGCAAATCATTTATTTTGGGCGCGAATATTGCCCGGCAAGAGGGCACAATAAAGATCTTTGTCCTATTTGCAGTAAAATCGGATAATGTTTGAGAACTATATTTCGAGAAAATAAGCGGGGAATGTATATAGATAAGAAAGTCATTTCTGCGAAGTTTGTTTCTTCCCATTTTCTATATAGGAATGGACTATAAATGAAAGATTACTTAAACAATGGATAGAGTAGATAAAGCACTTTTTGAAGGAGAGCATTATTTGGGAAGACCGGCAGCTCGGACGGATAAAATTATCAGTAGGAGAGTAGATCTGGTAAAAGCCATTCCCGGCTTTTGCAACAAAGAATTGGATCTTCTTGAAATAGGATGCGGTAATGGTGCTACTTTATTACTCATGAGCAAGGAGATGAAAAGTTGCCTCGGAGTAGATGTGTTTGACCATACCGCAGAGTTTAGAAAGGAGAAGGAATTGAAAGGCATTGATAACTGTAAAATAGAGATTCGCAATATTGAGGAAGAAGATTTGGCGCAGCAATTTGACCGCTTGATTTGCTTTGAGGTGATAGAGCATTTTAATAACGACAACACGGTCAAGCGGTTTCAGCGATGGCTTAAACCGGGAGCTTTGTGTGCGATTTCAGTGCCTAACAAATGGTGGGTGTTTGAAACACACGGAGCCAGACTTCCTTTGTTACCTTGGAACCGGGTTCCCTTTTTCAGTTGGTTGCCGCGCATGATTCATGAACGATTTGCGAACGCGCGGATTTATACAAAGAGCAGAATAAAAAAGTTATTGGAGGACAGCGGATTTGAAGTAGTAGAGATAAAATACATTACGGCTCCCATGGATGTGCTTAAGGAAGGTCGTCTTAAACGATTTTTAATAAAGACTGTTTTTAATACTGAAACTACCTCCATTCCTTTTTTGAGTACCTCTATTTTTATTGTTGCCCGGTTAAAATCTTAATTAATCACCGATGAAAAAAAATATAGCCGAAAATCCGTGGACGAAACTCTCAGGTGAGGTAAAATATGAGAATAACTGGATTCGCATTGAGGAGGATCAAGTACTGAATCCTGTTGGGAATCGGGGAATTTATGGGGTCGTGCATTTTAAAACTTATGCCGTGGCTATTATTCCTTTAGATGAAGAAAATAGCACATGGATTGTGGGCCAGTACCGTTATCCTTTGCAAAGTTATGAATGGGA
>CAZQYO010000009.1:0-14143 GCA_964597415.1 uncultured Chitinophaga sp. | reverse complement strand
GAAGGCGGCTGCCCGGAAAATACCTCTCCCTTAGAAACGGCTCATCGCGAGTTGATGGAGGAAGTGGGTTTGAAGGCAGAACACATGACATTGATTTTAGAGATGCAATTATCTAATAGCACCACTGATGAAGTATCATACACATACGTAGCTCGGGGTCTAACCTATGTGGGAGCGCAGCCGGAAGAGGATGAAAAGCTCAGCATTAAAAAAATAACTTTTGAAGAGTTGTACCAAATGACTCTGCGTGGTGAAATTCGCGATGGACTTTCGGTAGCGAGTATTCTGAAATTAAAAGTGCTTTTAGAGAAGGGGCAAATATAGGTATCTGCCTTCTTATTGAGTTTCTTCAAAAAATACCCAACCATTTTTACGGTAGAGTTCATGTAGCCCCGGCTGCTGAGAAAGCACTTCGTTTACCTTATTCACTTTTGTAATGACGTAAAGTTTGCGAAGAGAATCGGTAGCAGTAGGAATGGGTTTAGCTGCATAGAAGTAATGCGCATAACTTTTAAAGCCTGCTGTTTCTATTCGGCAGCTCTCCTCTTTTTTGCTCTCCAGAAACTCAATCAAAGCAGCCTGAGAATATTTTTCTACTCTGGGAACAATCTGACTCATCATCCCATTAATAAACAGAGCACTGCTCATCAATAGTATATATATCCCCCACCTGACATGCTTAGTCTGTAGCAGAAGTACTGAGAGGATGATGAACAGAAGATAGCCGATACCCCATAAAATATCACTCTTTGACCAGTAAACTTTTGCTTGTAAGCAAGCTACGGCAAAGTCATCTTTGATATAGGGAATAAATGTGTACGGTCGCTGCATTATCAAGATTCCTCCGGTTATCGCGGCCACAATAAAAACGCCAATAGTCATCAGCGGGACAGTTTGTCGCCAGGTCCAATTTGCTTTTTTATCGAACAGATGGTTTAGGTAATAAGCTGCCAAAAATGTAATGGGGAAATAGCAGAGTGAGGAGTAATGTACTATCTTGGTTTTTACCACACTGAAAACTACTAGCACTACGCAAAGCAGATAAATCATCCACTTTTTCAAATTTATCTGTGTGGTATCATCTTGCGGGTAGTTTCGGAAAGCATCGAATATTAATGCTGAAGCCGGAAACACCCCAATAAGCAATACGATGAAATGATAGAATATGCCCGGCATCTTCTGTCTTGAATAAACGGATTTGATAATCTATAAATTCATGGACGAACTTCATGCCGTTGGCGTGTATTTCAAAACTCAACCAACTGATAATGACCAGCAGTATGACTATCCACCAAACAAAAAATTGGCTGATCTCTAACTTTAATTTGCCCCGATTGACAATCATATATACCGCCCCTGTGAGCATTACCAACAAAATGGCAACAGGCCCTTTGGTAAGTGTGGCAAGCCCGATAAATAATCCTGATAAAATAAGGTGAACTTTTCTATTCTTTCTTGCCGATTTTCCGGGTTCAAAATCATTGATTACTGAGGTTTTGAACATGAAGAAAATTCCCAAAAAAATAAAAAGATTAAAGACCGGGTCAATAATGCCACTCTTAAAATAAATCTGCGGTAACATGCTGCATGCGAACAACAAAGCCCATAGCACTCCCATTTGTGATTTAAAAACGGATCTGCCGGCATTGAAAACCACCACCATTGTCACCATCCCGCAAATGGCATTGGGCAAGCGAGCGGCAAATTCATTGACTCCCCAATACTTCATGCTCAACGCTTGTAGCCAAATAAACAGCGGAGGCTTTTCATAAAAGGGTTGAAAATTTATTTGCACTAAGCGCCAGTTATGCGTAAGCAACATTTCGCGAGCGCTTTCGGCAAAATTTATTTCGTCCCAATCAAATAAATGAACCGAACCCAAATAGGGCAGAAATAACAAAGCCCCAATCACAATTAAAAATAGTTGTGTTGGAAATTGCAATAGCCGTTTCCATAGCTCCTGAATCATTTCAACAAAGCTTTATCCTTCCATTTAAGGTTTTTGTAAAAATTTGACTGAGCGAAAGTTAACCAGAATACGGTTGTAATAGTCATTCCCAATAAAGAACCGGCATACACATCCCTAAAAAAATGTTCCAGCAAGTACACCCGTGATATTCCAATCAACAATGCGCTTAGGAAGAAAACAATACTCCACTTTTTGTTCTTGGTAAATAGACTGAGCATAAAGAACAACGCAAAAGCTATAGTTGTGTGACCGGAGGGGAAACTGTGTTGATGAAAAATTTCGACTCCCGGCACAAAGTCGAGTGGAGATTTGCCTTGAAAGAAAACAACGGGTCGAACTTGATTAGGAAAAACTGCGAGCTTTAAAAACTGAACAGCAAGGGCGTTCACGCTTAGGTTCAAGAGTAATAATAACCCGTGCCCATAACCCGAAAAGAGAACAAGCAGAAAGACTAAAACAAAAGCCGGTGCTTCGGCAATGAAGGAAGTCCATCGAAAGAATTGATTGAAAAATGAATTATGGAGAGAGCTGAAGTAAAGGATTTCATCTCCTTTTTCAAATACCCCTATAATGCCCGCCCCGCAAATAAAGAAAAGCAGATAGAGCAACAGAAAAATTTTATTCTCGTTTAGAAAGGTTTTCAAGCGGCCTTGTTTTTATGAGTAAATAATCTCCGCAAAAAATTTCGATAGAGATCGGTACTGTATATTTTAGAATCGTTAGTTGCTTTTAGGGTTAAAAACAGCCCCACCGGTAGTAATATAAACGTAGAAAGCCACATTCCGGCAAAGGGAGTCAGCACATTGTTCTCCGCCAGTTTCTCGCCTATGATGGAAGTGACGTGATATAAGATGAAGAAAATGACGCAATAAAACAATGGCCATCCCAAACCGCCTTTTCGAATAATGGAGCCTAAGGGTGCTCCTATAAAAAAGAGTACTAAGCAAGCTATAGACAGGGTGAACTTTCTGTAAATCTCGACCATGTGCGACACATAGTCTTTTTCTTTGTAAACTAATTGTTTGTCTGTAACGTCTGTAAAGTTTTTTATGTTCCGTGCTTTGTTCAGCGCAATATCATAGATCTGCATACGAGTGTCCCGGTCGTAACTGCTGAGTAATTCATGGGTATTTTTAAAATGGATAGTTGCTGTGGTGGGTGCTGTTTTCAAAGTGTCTAATCCGAATTTTTTAAAGCTGAAGTAGGGGGCTACGGAACTGATTAATCCTGCTTTTAAATTGTTTTCCTCCCAATGAATGGTATCCACTTCGGTGTACAATTGCTTTAAATCCAGCATTTGCTTCAGGTCTTTAAAAAAATTTTCGTCCGTTCGGTTGAGCTTAAACTGTGAGAGGTCAAACCGCTTTTCCCACGACTTAAAAGTAGTGGAAATCATTTCGTAATTATTCTTGGCAGAAGGGTCGTTTTCCTTCGGATCAATTTCTCTATACTGCTTTCCGTTTTCGAGTTTCAGAGTTAAGGCCAGTGCTTGCTCGTCTTGCACCATAGTGCCTTTTTCTGCGGTAATCACATGGTCATCTCCTTTTCCGCTGGTGTGGTCGTACACAACAATGTTATAGAGCGTATTGGTTTCATCATTTTTACTGCCTACTTTAATGTAAAATCCATCAATGCCGCTGTAAAAAATTCCCGGTTTTAAAGCTACGGTTGGTTTTTGATGTCGAATGTCGTACAGCAATGCGCCAAATTTGAGATTGGCTCTCGGCAGAAAGTTATTGGAGAAAAAGAACGCAAAAATGCTAATGCCAATTACTGTAATAATGAGCGCTTTCATAAACCGCAACAGCGAAATGCCGGCTGACTTGACGGCTGTCAATTCATAATTTTCGCCCAGAGCACCATACGTCATAATAGAAGCGAGCAAAACTGCCAGCGGAAGTGCCAGTGGAACTAAGCGGGCAGAGGCATATACCAACAGTTCTAAGAGTACTCCGGTGGGTAAGCCTTTTCCTACCAAATCATCTACATATTTCCAAAGAAACTGCATGACCAGTACGAACTGTGCAATCCAAAAGGTGAGGATAAACGGACCGATAAAACTTTTGATTACCAGTTTATCGAGTTTCTTCATGGCGGTATTGAAAACGCTAAAGTAAGAAAGTACGTTTGTGCTTAATGAATGGGCGAGAATAACGCGATTATTGCCTAAGCACCAATAGCGTGTTTCAAATCTTCTATTTGCTTATTCCAAAGGAAAGTCTGTTCTTTTATTTCTTTCGCGTCAGCAAAATCGGTGACTTCCAAAACAGTTTCGTTGCTGATTTCAGATTTATAAATCCGGAATGAAAAGTACTGATCTTTGGGACTGTCTTCCCAATGATATTTCACCCATTCGTCTTCGATTGATTCCAACTGTCTGGCTCTTTGAAACGAACCGTTCCATCCAAAAATGAAAATATCGCCTTGCGAATCGCAGTAGTCGGAAAACCACTGTGCTAAATTACTGGGTTGATCTACAAATTCGAAAAGGATAGAAGGGGAGGAGCGAATAATATATTCTAAAGTGATTTTCTTTTGTGCCATAACGTGTATATACTGAGAATAAATGCTGTGTCTATGAAACTAACTGTTGCAAGAATAAAAAATAATCCCAAACTGAAAAATTTTTTTTGACAGTAAGCCGGGAACTGCGGTTTTTTTGTCTTTTCGCTACCTTCATGTTTTTAATATTCCTTCATGTTTACAAAGCACTTGCTGGACAAAGTCCTTATTACCTTAGAAGTTGGAGATAGCACTCCGCTGTTTATACTTTTAGCTAAAGACGGAACCATTCATCGCAAAGGGAATGGAAATGTGGCGGAGCATCTCCCCTTGATGAGGGGAATCTCACATCAAGGCCATTTTGAGGCACTAATGATGACCATCAATGAAAATATTTTCGATCACGTGGGGCTGCTAAAGTTTCCTGACCGGGAGGGAAAAGAGTGTCAACTGACCATTATTTTTCAAGGAGCCGGAGAAACAGACTTTAGTTTTAGAGTTATCTATGGACTGGAATCACAAGGACCTCCTTCAGAATTGACCGAAATTTTAATAAACGCGGTAAAAATTTCTGAGCCGTGGTATCAGCAACAACTGCAACAGGACAGCATACCCGAAAAAAAGTGGTGGCAGTTTTGGAAATAACCCGACTCACCTTCTTGCCGAGACGACCCGGCCTAAAGCCGAGCGAGTTCACCTTATAGAGCGTGTAAATGACTATTTTAACAGAAAAGGATAAGTTTTACTGAAAATGGTCATTTCTTGTTTTAGAGCAGTTCTATTCCCTCTCCCAACTATCTTTCAGCCAAACTCCGCAAAATATGCCTTCAGCTAAATATCAAGCCTTTTCGTGTTAAAATGATGGTTTTTTAATGTTTTGATGCTTTTTAGTGACCGCGAAGCGGGCATCGGCTATAACTTATGCCTGCTTCGCGGTCACAAAGCGAGCATCGGGTATAACTTATGTGTGCTTCGCGGTCACAAAGCGGGCATCGGCTATAACTTATATGTGCTTTGCGGTCAGAAAACGGGGTCCTTCCTAAAGCTTTGAGAATGGCTATTGAGAGAAGAATTTGCCGAGAAACGGGTCAGTTATTTCAGATTGAACTGAGATTTAAGGATACAGATCGCTTCTTAAAAATCCCCATTTACACAGGCGATGAATCAGTGATACCTTTAAACAGCCCAGCCCGTACACCGTACTTCTTTTGAAATTAATAGAACTGGCTCCTTCAAAATATTTGGTGGGGCAGGTAATCTCTGCTATTTCAAAACCGGCATAAAATATTTGGGAGAGCATTTGGTTGTCGAATACAAAATCATCCGAATTATTCTGAAACCGGATGGCAGTGAGTACCTCCTTGCTGAAGGCGCGGTATCCGGTATGGTATTCACTTAATTTTTCTCCCAACAGTAAATTTTGCGAAAATGTGAGGCAACGGTTAAAGATGTATTTGTATAAGGGCATCCCACCTTTTAAAGCACCACCACCCAAAATGCGTGAACCCAGCACTACGGGATATACTTCTTCCCCTATCACACTAATCATTGCCATTAACAGCTTTGGAGTGTATTGATAATCGGGATGAAGCATAATGACGATGTCAGCTTCCAATTCGAGGGCCTTGGTGTAGCAAGTTTTCTGGTTTCCGCCATAGCCTTTGTTTTTCTCGTGTTTGATCACATGGTCAATGCCTAAAGATTTTGCGACCTGAACCGTATTGTCGGTACTGTTATCGTCCACCAAAATAACCTCATCTACTACCTCAAGAGGAATTTCCCCAAAGGTTTGAGCCAAGGTTAACTCGGCATTATATGCAGGAAGAACAACTACAACTTTCTTTGTTTTATACATGACTAAAGGCGAGAGAGGCAAATATATTATTTACTTAGATTTGCGCGCATTTTTACCATGCCGACTGATTCTCCCAAATTAAAAATCCTTATTCTTCTTAATAGAATTCCTTATCCTCTTAATGACGGAGGGGCTATAGGCGCATATAATTTTATTAAAGGATACGCGGAGGCGGGCTGCGAAGTCAGTATTTTGGCTATGAACACGTCCAAACATTATGTAAAAGCGGAAAAAGCGGAAGAGGTGTTAGGTGGGTTTGGCAAACTCCGGATAGTAGATATAGACAACCGTATCATTGCACACCGGGCCTTCCGGAATCTTTTCAAGGGCACTTCCTACATTATTGAACGCTTTGTGTCTGCTGATTTTGATAATAATCTGAAAGATATTCTTCAAAGGAATGATTTTGATATAGTACATGTGGATGGACTTCCTCCGGCTGCCTATATAGATACACTCCGTCAGTTTTCTTCGGCTAAAATTTCGATGCGAGCGCATAATGTAGAGCATGTGATTTGGGAACGCATTGCCGCCAACGAAAGCAATCCGATTAAGAAAATATATGTGGCACTTCAAGCTAAACGCTTGAAAAAATTTGAAATAAATGCACTGGAGAAGTGTGATTTGGTTTTAGCCATCAGCAAAGAGGATGAAGAAACCATCCGAAAATGTAAGCCTGGCGTTAAGACGGTTGTTGTTCCTGCCGGTATGGATATTCCTTCCAAGCAGCAGAATGAAAACTTTGATGTTCAGAATTTGTTCTTTATCGGTTCTTTTGATTGGATGCCTAACAAGCAAGGAATGGAATGGTTCCTTAAAGAAATATGGCCGCAGTTAAGCACCGGCTTTCCCGATCTCCAATTGCAAATTGCCGGTAAGAAGATGCCCCCATCTCTATGGCAACATGCAGATAAAAATATAAAACCATTGGGCGAAGTGCCCGATGCCAAAGAGTTTATGTTAAAGGCTGGGGTGATGGTGGTTCCCATTATTTCGGGTAGTGGAATCAGAATTAAAATTTTGGAAGCCATGGCTTTGGGTAAAACCATAATCGCTACCGACATTGCTACAGAGGGATTAGGGCTAACAAACGGAGAAAATGTGCTGATAGCAAATAATGCCGCTGAGTTTATTCTGCAAATAGGGCGTTGCAAGAGTGATATGGCTTTATGTAGAAAAATAGGTGGGAATGCTTACGATTACGCTTTTAGAAATTATCGGAACTCATCCATATTTGAGCGACTGATTTTATTATACCGGGAAATTAAATGACTGTACTGCTAATCCTATTTATACTCTCTGTTGTTGCGCTGCTATACTCTTACGGCTTGTATCCTCTTTTGCTAAAATGGTGGTCTGTCGGGAAAAAGGAGAATGCGGAAGTCTTTTCTCCGGAGGATGCTGATCTGCCGCAGGTATTTATAATTTTCTCTGCCTTTAACGAAGAGAAAGTAATGGATGAAAAACTCAAGAGTATTTTTCAAACAAATTACCCTTCTAATAAACTGAGTGTATGGGTAGGATCAGATCACTCTACCGACTCCACCGATAAAATAATTAGCGACTACGCTTCCCGAAACAATCAACTGCACTTTTTCCCTTATACCGAAAGGCAAGGGAAGTCGAAGGTGCTGAACAAACTCGTGTTGCAAGCAACGGGGAGTCCATCTATATTTTTACCGATGCCAACGTGATGTTTACTCCCGATACTGTTTTTCAATTGGTGAAACATTATAAAAACAAGGCGATTGGACAAGTGGCGGCTCATATCAAAAACAGAGGAGTGCGCGAGGATGGAATTTCATTTCAGGAAAAAACCTACATACAACGCGAAAATCAAATCAAATATCTCGAGGGGCTTAATTGGGGAACCATGATGGGAGCTTTTGGTGCCTGTTACTCTATGCGGGCCGGTTGCTGGCGGCCACTTCCCGATAATACTTTAATGGAGGATTTTTATTTGAGTATGAATGTGCTGAAAAAAAGATTTAAGGCCATCAAAGAGATGAATGCAATTTGCTATGAAGATGTGTCGAACGACATGGAAGAAGAATATAAGCGGAAAACGCGCATTCAGGCCGGCAACTTTCAAAATTTAAAATCTTATTGGCCCTTGTTGTTTCAATTCAATACTACCTCGTTCTGTTTTTTTTCGCATAAATTTTTGCGATGGGTGGGGCCTCTGTTTATTATCGCTGCATGGGCAAGCAATCTGGCACTTTTGTTTCACCTACAGGAGGGGAGCCTTTGGAGAAACCTCCTTATAGCGATATTTCTCGTTCAAACAATTCTTCTTATCAGCCCGTTTATTGAAATACTATTTAGAAAGTTTGGAATGCACTTTAAGTGGCTGCGTTTTTCCGCTTACTTTTATTTAATGAACCTTGCGCTGATAAAGGGAAGTATAGTGTATTTCAGAGGAGTGAAAACCAGTGCTTGGAACCCTACTAAAAGAAATCTTACTTAAATGTTGATTATGAAAAGTCAGTTAAATACAATTCCGGAAGCAATAGCCGAGATAAAGAAAGGGAAATTAGTAATTGTGGTAGATGATGAAGATCGCGAGAATGAAGGTGATTTTGTTGCCGCTGCCCATCACGTTACGCCCGAAATCATCAATTTTATGGCCACTCACGGTCGTGGCTTAATTTGTATGCCTATGGCAGAAGATTTGTGTGATCGGCTGGGACTTTCCCTCATGGTATCACAAAATTCTTCTCATCACGAAACCGCCTTTACCGTATCGGTAGATTTGATTGGGCAGGGCTGTACCACCGGAATTTCTGCTGCTGACCGTGCCAAGACTATCCGTCAGTTGGTAAGTCCTGATGCAACCCCGGAAGACTTTGCCCGACCCGGACATATTTTTCCGCTTAAAGCAAAAACCGGAGGAGTGTTGCGAAGAGCCGGTCATACGGAAGCAACCGTTGACTTAGCTCGATTGGCCGGACTGGAACCGGCCGGAGTGTTGGTGGAAATTATGAATGGAGACGGCAGTATGGCCAGATTGCCTGATCTATTGCGGATTGCTAAAAAGTTTAAGCTCAAAATAATTTCGATTAAAGATCTCATTGAGTATCGAATGAAGCACGAGCGTCTCGTGATTCGCGAAGTAGAGGTGGACATGCCCAGTAAATACGGACACTTTAGAGTTCGCGCTTATTCCCAACCCGGTGCTCCCGAGCCGCATCTTGCTATTATCAAAGGCGCATGGAAAAAGGATGAGCCGGTTTTGGTGCGGGTTCATTCCTCTTGCTTAACGGGAGATATTTTGGGTTCGTTGCGCTGTGATTGTGGCGACCAGTTGAGTGCTTCCTTACAGCAAATTGAAAAAGAAGGCAAAGGGGTGGTTTTATACATGCAGCAGGAGGGAAGAGGCATAGGCTTGCTCAATAAACTAAAGGCCTATCAATTACAAGAGCAAGGCTTCGATACCTTTGAGGCCAACCTTCAATTAGGCTTGCCCATGGATGCACGAGATTATGGAGTAGGCGCACAGATTTTGAATGATTTGGGAATTTCTAAGATGCGACTGATGACGAATAACCCTAAAAAGAGAGTAGGCTTGATTGGGTATGGATTAGAAATTGTAGAGAATGTGACTATTGAGGTTAAATCCAATCCATTTAATGAAAAATATCTCACTGCTAAAAGAGATAAAGGCGGACACGAAATACTAGGAAAGAAATTAAAAAAGGCAGGGAAGAAAAATTAGTCCCTGTTTAATTTTAGGGCGGTGGAGTGCAGGTAGGGAACCGCTATTCCGCACAATGCTCCTACTGCGTATCCGGTTAGAATATCTGTCCAGAAATGCTTCCCCGCTTTAAAGCGCAAAAAGCCGGTGATGGCAGGGAAGACCGCACAACTTGTCCAAACCAAGGGTTTGAGTTTAGAGTTTGGATTGTAATCTGAATAAGTTTTAGCAAAGAAGAAACTCATAGTGGCTACAGTAGAAGTGTGGCCGCTGAAAAAAGATTTGAAATTATCTTTCTTCATTTTCTTTTCCATCGGCACTTTAGAATTATACAATAGCGGTCTTTTTCTACCGACCAACTCTTTTACAAAATTGGCAATGGCCAAATTGAGCAGAAGCGCTTCGGTGCCCATCGCTGCTACTTTCCCAAAATCCTTTCTGGAGTCTTTGTTGGATAAATGAATTAAGGGAAGAGTAACACTGGAATACAAAAGCGCATCGCTCACGTACCCCGCCACTTGGTGATATTGTCTTGTAGCGCCTCTGTCAAATTTATTCACCTCCTCAGGGTTCAATTTCATTACGCTTTCTTTAGATGGAAGACTTTTCGTTCTACCCAGTAAAGCAGATGCTCCCAGAAACCCGATGGCATTGGCAGAAATCGGGACATCTACCGTCAGAGATAATTTATAAGGCGACTGAAACGCCTGACCAAGAACTGTTTCAAGGGGAACGGTAAGGAAGAACACGAGGGAGAAAAGTAGATTTCGAAGCATGATGCAAGTTACAATTAGTGCCGATTTGAAGAAGCGGTATTGTGATTTGTATTCAATTTGAGGCATTCATGTTGAAAAGTTATCTGACCTATATGACGTTTATTAAACTTTCAGGTGAAAATTTGTGTGTATTAATAACAGGCAGATTTTTCTGATTAAATTACTTGCTATATTTTGTAAGGCGGTTTAGTAGAACAATTTGGATCTTTATCTTCATTATAATTGAATGAGTGATGCAACACTTAGTGATAATTTTGTCATCTGATTTTAAAACTAAAAGACTCTGGTGAGAAGGATTTTTACGCTAACCATACTGTTGACGATTTTAGGTGCGCAAGCCAGGCTTGCCTCCCAAACCGTGTACTGTTTTTCTTCGGCTTCCGTTCTTGCGGGTTGTCCTCCCTTAGTGGTGGACTTTACCGATTCCTCTATCGGCAGCCCTACTACCCATTTTTGGGATTTCGACAATGGGGGAATGGGCAATTCCAATATTCAAAACCCCACTTACACTTTTATAAACCCCGGAGTATATAATGTGAAGCATATCGTGTCGAATGCAACTTCCAGCGATACCTGCTATATTACCATTCACGTATTCGTTCCCCCCACAGTCAATTTTACTTCCCCTAATCACAATGGCTGTATCTTTCCTTGTCACAATGTAGATTTGATAAATCTTTCCTCACCGGGTGAAAGCCCCATTCAGGAATACGTTTGGAACTTTGGGGATGGCACATTGCCGATTTCCGTATTGCCTCCTCAATCGAATACAGACCATTGCTACAATCAGGTAGGCAGTTATAATGTAACCTTAATCGTACGCGATAGTAATACCTGCCAATCGAATTTAACCTTGGCAAATTATGTGGTGATTGGTAATTTCCCAACAGCCAATGCCCAAGCTACTCCGATTCAATCCTGCAATTCGCCTACGGTGGTCAATTTCACAGGGAGCGGTACCTCTACCAATGGAGCCATCACTTATACCTGGTTCTTTGGCAACGGAGGAAATTCAGTACAGCAAAACCCGTCACAAGTATTTTTCAATGGAATTTACGACCCTATTTTGATAGTTACCGATACATTGGGCTGTCAGGATACCGCCTTTACTCATGTGGAGATTACGCAGGTAAATGCCGGTTTTAGCGTTCCCTTTACAAATGTTTGCAACGGTATCGGAATCCAGTTTACCGATACTAGTAATTTTGCCTCTACTTGGCTTTGGAATTTCGGTGACGGAACCACCTCCAATCAACAGAATCCGCTTCACACCTACACTGCTAATGGCACTTACACGGTTACGCTCACGGTTTCCTATAATGGGTGTGTAGATGTGGAGACAAGAACTAATTATATCACCGTTACCACACCTGTACAGTTTCTATTCAGTGCAAACGACACCTCCGATTGTGCGGCTCCATTTGCGGTAAACTTTACGAGTAATGTATCGGGCGGAGGAACGCCCACTTATCAATGGGATTTTGGAGATAACAGTACTTCTACTCAAGCCAATCCTTCTCACACTTATACCTCCGAAGGCTCGTTTACCGTTTCTTTGACGGTCTCCAGCCCGGGAGGATGCCAGAATACAAAGACCTATACAAATTATATTAATGTGCACGTAATCAATGCCTCTTTTAGTATTGATTCGGATATGGGTTGCACTCCGCTTACGGTTCATTTTACCAATAACAGCACCTCTAACGTTCCTATCACCGGCTACCAATGGATTTTTGGAGATGGTTCCGTTTCTGCGCAGGCAAATCCCGTACATGTGTATAACACTGCGGGTCAATATACTCCCATCTTGGTCATCACTAATGCTGACGGGTGTTTAGACACTGCCGTTTATTCCGGGGTGATTAATGTAGGCGGTGGTTTGCTTCCCGATTTTAATGCGCAGCCGCTGATTCAATGTGTGAACCAGAGTATTTCATTCTTCAATCTGACTCAAGGAGCTGGGGTGAATACGCATTATCTATGGGATTTTGGCGATGGGCAAACCAGTATTCTGGCAAACCCTGTTCACGAATATTCTGATACCGGTTATTATGATATTACTCTTACCGTTATCAATCAAGGTTGTTCAGCAGAAATGGAGAAGCTACATTACGTTCTGATTATAGTTCCTAAAGCTGATTTTGGATTTGAATTTAATTGCAGCAGCCCTACTACAGTGGCCTTTAGTGATTCTTCGCAGGGAGCCGACACTTGGTTCTGGGATTTCGGGGATGGAGCCACTTCTAATCAACAAAACCCCACCCATACGTTCCCTTCACAAGCGGGGTACACCGTCACGCTGACGGTGACAAACAACACCACCGGTTGTGTTGATTCTATAAAGAAGACGTTGCCTATAGGAACCCCCGCAGCTAATCTCTCTTCAGATACCACACAGGGCTGTGTTCCTTTGAAAATTCGTTTTAAAGATATTTCGGTATTTGCCAGCAGTTGGTTATGGATATTTGGTGATGGCACTACGAGTGCTCTCCAGAATCCGATTCATACTTACAGTGATACCGGTCAGTACACGGTGACGTTGGTCATTAACCCGGGAGCGGCCTGCACCGATACCGTGACACAGGTGAATTACATCACCGCATTTGGTGTAAAACCGCAATTAGTCGCCATCCCTACTTCCGGCTGTTCTCCCTTAACGGTAGCATTTAAAGATTCGAGTACGTCCTACATGGGGACTGTGAACGCTTGGACATGGGCTTTTGGAAATGGAGATAGCAGTCACGTTAAAAACCCCACCTACACCTATACCTCCGCAGTGAACGCTACCTTTACGGTAAAACTGACCGTAAGTGATACGCATGGATGCAAAGCTACCAAGTCATTTAACGGAGTAAAAGTGTATCACCCGGTTGCCGCTTTCAGTTCCGATACTTTTGTTTGTCCGGGCGAGCCGGTGAAGTTTACCAACCACTCCACCGGTGCTCAATCTTACCGTTGGTATTTTGGCGATGGAACTTCTTCTACACAGGCCAATCCCACCCATATTTATACTAATTCCGGCACTTATGCGGTGACCTTGGTTGCTATCAATACCGCTTCCGGTTGCTCGGACTCTATTGTAATAGCCAATTATATTTTAGTTGAGATCCCTATGGCAGATTTCTTTGTTACTTCCAATTTCTCCCCATGTCCGCCTTTCCCTGTTCAATTTTATAACATTTCTAACCGACCGGATATACAATGGACATGGTACTTTGGAGATGGAGATACCAGTTCCTACAAAGATCCATTGCACGTTTATTTCTACCCCGGTGATTATGATGTAAGCCTGATAGTCTATGATTCTTCGGGATGCCGTGATACGATGACTAAAGTGGCCTACATCA
>CAZQYO010000008.1:16429-24933 GCA_964597415.1 uncultured Chitinophaga sp. | reverse complement strand
CAGATGACCATTCTGTATCGGGGAGGGAACAGCGGCTTTTTGGCTCCGTAAATCATACTGATCATTTCACGAATCATACTTTCTGCCGCTCTGAAATCAGCAATCACACCATCCTTGAGCGGACGTACCGTTTTAATATTCTCATGTGTTTTTTCGTGCATTTGCATAGCTCGTTGCCCCACTGCAATCACCTTGTCACTTCTCCGATCAATAGCAACAATAGAAGGCTCATCTACTACCACTTTATCGTTATGGATAATTAATGTATTTGCAGTGCCAAGGTCAATGGCAATCTCTTGCGTAAGAAAATTGAATAAAGCCATGCGTGGACTTAGGTTCTAAGGATTCGGAATTGCGGGCAAAATAGGTAAAAACTCAAGAGAACTAACGCAAGTTTCTCAACAAAATTATCAGATACGTGATATAACGGCTTAGTGCTTAAAATGGCGAACTCCCGTAAGCACCATTGCCTGCCCTGCTATGTTGGCCGCTTCAATGCTGTCAGCATCTTTAATACTGCCGCCCGGTTGGGCTATAGCGGTTACTCCCGCTTGTGCCGAAATAGTAACGCAATCCGGGAAAGGGAAAAAAGCATCGGATGCCATAACGGCTCCCTGAAGGTCAAATCCAAATTCAGTGGCTTTACGGATAGCATTCTGAAGGGCATCTACCCGGGAGGTTTGTCCGCAATTGCTGCCGATTAATTGCTTGTTTTTCACAAGCGCAATTCCATTGCTTTTGAGATGCTTCACCGCTATAATAGCAAAGGTAAGGTCAGCTACCTGCTCGGCAGAAGGGGCTTTTTCTGTCACGGTTTTAAAATCTGATTTTCCTTCGGTTTTTAGGTCGGCATCCTGCTCCAATATTCCATTTAGCAGGCTTTTAGAAACTTTGGAGGTAGTCAGTTTTTGTTTTTGTTTTAGAATTATTCTGTTCTTTTTCGACTTCAGAAGCGCCAGCGCATCTTCGTCAAAATCCGGTGCAATTACCACTTCAAAGAACAGCGTATTCATTGCAGTAGCGGTAGCCATATCTAATTTTCTGTTGGCGGCAATAATTCCCCCAAAAGCCGAAACGGGATCGCAGGCAAAGGCGGCTTTGTATGCTTCACTAATAGTATCTCGCGAAGCCAATCCGCAGGAGTTGGTGTGCTTCATAATGGCTACAGTCGGCTCTTCAAATTCAGCGATTAAATGGACAGCAGCATCCACATCTACCAAATTGTTATACGATAATTCCTTGCCGTTCAGTATGTCGAAAATCTCTTCCAGATCACCATAAAAAATCCCTCGCTGATGTGGATTTTCGCCATATCGCAACACCTTCCCTTTCAGTTCACTTTTCTTATATACTTCGAATCCGAAGCTCCGGTTAAAATAATTGAAGATCAGCGTGTCGTAATGGGAGGAAAGCATAAATGCTTTTGCTGCAAATAGTTTCCGCTCCTCTGTGTTAGTCACTCCGCCTTTGTCCTGTAAAAGACTTAGTAAGTTGTCGTAATCATTCTTTGAGGATACGACTAATGTGTCTTTGAAATTTTTGGCAGCCGCTCTAATCAAACTAATCCCTCCAATATCTATTTTTTCTATTATCTCCTCTTCGCTTTTCCCCGCTTTTACGGTTTCATCAAAAGGGTACAAATCCACAATAACAAGATCAATTTCCGGTATCTCGAACTGCGCCATTTCCTTCAGGTCACTCTCATTATCCCTGCGACCTAAAATGCCGCCAAATACTTTAGGGTGAAGGGTTTTTACCCGTCCACCAAGAATAGAAGGATAGGAAGTAATTTCTTCCACCGGTGTCACCTTAATACCGAGGCCTTCAATAAAAGTTTGCGTGCCTCCGGTAGAATAGATTTGGATGCCTAATTTATCCAATTCCTTTACAATGAGTTCCAACTTGTCTTTGTAATAAACAGAAATGAGGGCAGATTTGATTTTCTTTTGCACGTTTAAGATTTTGCGCGCAAAAATAGAATCCCTTTAGCATACAAGGGCTAAGAATATAAACGCATGTTGATTAAGATAAAATCTGTTCGATAGCCTTAGGATACCATTCATGCTCCAATACCAGCACTTTGGCCGCCAAGGTGTGTGGAGTATCCGTTTCTTCTATGGCAATTCCCTTTTGTAAAATTATTTCTCCTTCATCGTACTTTTCATTCACATAGTGAATAGTAATGCCTGATTCCGTTTCACGGCTATTTATCACTGCCTCGTGTACCTTTATTCCGTACATGCCTTTCCCTCCAAACTTAGGTAATAATGCCGGGTGAATATTAATAATATGATGATTGAATTGATGCAGCAGAAAATCCGGCACCTTTTGCAAAAAACCGGCCAGGGCAATAAAGTCAATTTCCAAAGCACCCAACAAGCGGCTCATCGTCTCCTCATCGTCTAATGCCTTTTTGCTGACTATAGCCGAAATTATTTTGTGACGGTGGGCAATTTGCAACACTCCGGCACTGGGGTTATTGGTAAGCACCAAGCTGACTTTTATAATGGGATGACCGTTAAAATACTCAATAATTGCCCGAGCATTCGTCCCGTCTCCGCTGGCAAAAATGGCTATATGCTTCATGTTTAAAATTCAAAAATAAAAAGAGGCGCAAAACGGAACGCCTCTTTTTCAGAAATCGGCATGGTCTTATTTACCCACTACAAACTTTCGAGTCAGCTTTTCATCATTGTAATACACTCTGATGAAATATTCTGCGGCTCTCATTTTATCTACCGGAAGTGAATAATCGCTCCTTCCTTTCGGTAAATTAAGGGATAGACCTTTTACCACGTATTGCCCGGCCAAGTCAGCAATGTCAATAATTACCGAGCCGGACTTTGGCAGAATTAATCCCAAATATGAAGCCCCGGCAACAGGGTTGGGCGAAGGCCCTATCAACTGAATGTGTTGGCTAATGGCACTGCATTGGCTGTTGTTGTCCACTCTTATTTCCGTTTCTCCATGATTCACACTCACTGCCTCCACACATATATAAGAGTTGGCATTTTCAGGTGCTACCACAAATTGTGCCCCGAAGATGGTATCCATGATTTGGCCCGAATACAGGATGCCATTCCATTCTTCCGAAATAATCCCTCCGCTTCCAATGGTGATATAGAACTTGGCCTGAGTAATAGTTCGGGTTCCCAAATTGGCAATTTTTGCTTTTGCTCCTATGAGATAAGAACCGTCCGTCTGCTGGGCCTGTATCACTGAAACCTCTGTTACCGCTAAGTCAAGATCAGTGGGTTTTACGACAAAGATTTTAGACGCGGTATCCTCACATCCCTCTGTAGAATATGCCGCAAGGTGAATTTGGTAGCTGCCGTTTTGCGTATAAGTATGCAAAGGCATTTCATCTGTGGAAGTTTCCGAATCCCCAAAATTCCAGAGGTACGAAGAGGCTCCGCGGCTTTGATTGATGAACGCAATATCAACCGGAGCTTCTCCGTAGAGCGGAGCAAAGGAAAATAAGGCGGTAGGGTGAGGCTTTACCTTCACCATTTTAGTAATAGAATCAGTACACCCATTCAGGGTAGTTACCTTCAGATGTACAGCATAGAGGCCGGTGTCTGCGAAAAAATGTACCGGAGTCTGATTCGTATAATTTGCCCCGGCAATCGTCCAATTCCAAGTAGCAATAGTATCGTTGTTAACCACACTGCTATCCAAAGGAGTGTAGTAGTCGCTTACACAGGTCACTAAATCTCCGAATGTAGCAGTCGGCTTGATAACTATGTTTATATTTTTCGATTCATAATCTACACAACCAATCGCATTTTCTATTCTCAGACTAACGTTGTATGAACCGGGGACTGAATACTTGTGTTTGGGATTTTGTTTCGTGGAAAAGAAAGTCAAATCGCCAAAATCCCATTGCCAACTGACCACAGAGTAAGAGGAAGTGGCATCGGTAAAAATAGTGCTGTCGCCAATACAAACATTTGCAGCATTAAAATTGGCCACCAATGAAGGAAACACATCTATTTTCTGAGTAATAGTATCGGAGCAGCCCGACTTAGAGACCGCTTTCAGTTTTACCTGATAGGAGCCCACCCCCGGAAATTCATAAATAGGATTTTTAGCAGATAGCGTATCGGTTCCATTAAAAGTCCATATCCAATTGGTAATAGAGTCGCCAAAGAGGAAAATACTGTTATCTAAAAGTGTGGTAGGAACTCCTGCGCAAATAATATTGG
The DNA here is from genome assembly GCA_964597415.1 of uncultured Chitinophaga sp. Lineage (GTDB taxonomy): Bacteria > Bacteroidota > Bacteroidia > Chitinophagales > LD1 > Bog-950. Next base: position 20,728 of record CAZQYO010000008.1, on the reverse strand, counting down.
GATAAGTAAATGCCGGTATCGGGGGAACCGAAGAGGTGACTACTTTGGTTTTAATTCCGGTACAGCCCGAATCGGTGACGATGCTTAAAGTCACATTGTAATCTCCCGGAGAGTTGTAATAATGCGAGGGGCTGGGGAGAGAAGAACTGTTGCCATCTCCAAAATCCCAATTCCATGTAGTGATATTATCGGGACTTGCCGGGGCACTCACATCTGAAAGTTGCGTGGTATCGCCAAAGCAAACAACGGTAGAAGTGAAATTGGTATTCGGTGCTATCCAACTGATGTTTATCTGAATAGTATCGCGATTCACACATAAGTGATTATCAGTGGCAGTGGCAATGTAATCTCCTGTCGTATTAAAACTAACCGCTGGTGTAGTGGGACCGTTAGACCAGGAGATACCGGTAATAGAATGACCTGCTGTGTCGAGCATAATCGGATTGCCGGCACAAAGAGTAGTGTCAGCAGGTAAGAGCGATTGAAGCGCAAAGCTATCTATGACCACATGAATAGTATCTGAAATAAAAGCGCAAGCGCTGGTGTCAGAAATAGTGCATACATAATCTCCGCTGGAAGTAACGCTAATGCTGGGAGATGTCTCTAAGGTATTCCATTCAAACGTATAAGGAGAGGAAGTGAGTACCGGGGCAATGCTTAAAGGGCTGTAAAGACACACTAACGTATCTCTTGGACTAACTCCCAAATAAGGAATGAACACCTGTATGGTATCAGCACTCACTCTGTTAAACACATCTGTAGTTTGCACCCAAAACGTGCCGCTTTTTCGAGCCTGAATTTGCGGAGTAGTTTCTCCGGTGGACCATACATAGCTGACAAAGCGATCGCTCGCATCTAAAGTAATTGGACATAAGCTATACGGTTGATGAATATCGGAGCCTAAGTTAACGGGGGGGGCATATTTATTAAATAAGTAATTCTCTACCGCGTTTCTTTGAGTGGTTGTTAGAGCCGATTTATAAACTATAAGTTCAGCCATTTCCCCATTCCAGAACTGACCGTTGCCGTCACCTATATGATAGGCATCTGTAGTAAACGGGCGAGTATATAATGCAGTGTTGTTAGAGTATACGGGCGTTGCATTTTTATAAAAACCCACCGTTGAGAAATAGACTTTTATGACTTCTATTAGGGTATGAGGATATCCGGCATTGGGTAGAGCGATAGTAGTTGAAAGATTATTTCCGTCATTTCGATAAATCAATTCGTTTGCATTTCCCTGATACAAAATAAACCCGTGACTTAAATCACCAATTGCAAAAAGATATTTCGCATTTACCATAGACGTATTAATGCCCTTGCTAATAATGAAAACTGATATGGAAGATGTGTCTAAACCCGATAGTACCGACCCGCTCAAAAAATCATCTACTCCGTCAAATCGAACAACAGGGTAATCGTTAAGCTCCGGAACATGCGCAACCAATTGCGGCCTGAAAGATGGATCTGAGTTTTGAACAGCATTATTGTTGTTACCACTGCCATCATCCCATTGGCTTATACTCCCACCGGTTAAGGTGATTCCGCTGTCTGCACGAAGCCATAGCGAAAGACTGCTAATATTAGAGGGATTAAAAATTGAAAATTTCCTGACAGCGCTTTCAGCAGAATCATTGCAAATATTGAAACTCCTGACTTTCCAGAAATACGTTTGGTTCCCGGCAAGAATAACCGGATAGTGGTCATTGTAAATATTCGAATAAACTGACGCATTGGAGAACAAAGAATCGGTTGACACAACCAAAGAATATTTAGAGGCATTCACTGCCGGATCCCATTGAAAATCTACTTGCGATGAAATGCTGCTTGTGTTGTTTAAAGGTGAGGTGAGTAATGGCGGTTGGGGATATGAATACGTGCTTACAACTTGAATGTTCCCGGATGTTGTGTCCAAACAGCCATTAGAGGAAGTGACGATTAATTGTAGATTGTAATTACCTGTAGAAGAATAAGCATGTATCGGATTCTGTTGCATGGAAGTAGCGCCATCTCCAAAATCCCAATTCCTCATACTTATACTATCGCCCGGTGGGGGTATACTAAAATCATAAAACTGATAGTCTATATGCTGACAGGAAGTGCCCCCGGAAAAACTCGCTTGTGGATTAGATTTAACTTGAACCGTGTTGGCTAAACTATTACTGCATCCCGCGCTTGTAGTTGCTGTCAAAGAAACAGAGTATATCCCCGCTGAACCGTAGAGATGCATCAGGCTGGTGGCGGTGTCCGTATACCCATCTGCAAAGTCCCATTGATAACTAATAATAGTTGAGGTATCTACAGAGTGAGAAAAGTTTTGAGGACTATACGTCATACCCATACAGAAAGTATCTCCGGTGAATGCAACCACAGGAGCGTTTCCAGAAATGGATACTATCATCGAATCCATCCCCACACAACCAAGGGTATCGGTAACCGTAACAGATAACGTTCCGGACGAAGTGACTGAGGCGAATACACTGGTGGAACCGGTAGACCAGTTAAAGTTCAAGTTACTCAGGCCTGATGAAGGGGAATTAAGCCCTATAGTGGCACCGGAACACAGGGTGGTGTCAGCACCGAGCGAAACCGTGTAAGCAAAGGTATCAGCGCTAAGTAATACCGTATTTGTTGTATTTGAACAACCATCATTGGAACTAGTAACGGTTACGCTATAAGGAGTTGTGTTTGCTAGTGCGTAAATTGCGGCAGAGGTTTGGCCATCAGACCATAAAAACGAATACCCTGAACCGGCTAATTGCGACTGTAATAAAATAGAATCGCCCGTACACAATGTAGTATCCGTATGATTAAGGACGGGATTTAATAAGGTCACATTTATGGTGTCCGAACTTACTTTTCCGAAAACATCTGTAGTAGTGACACTGTATTCCCCGTTTATATTTGCAGTGATAGCATTAGCTGAGCTGCCCGTAGACCAATTATAATTTACAAATCGATTCTCCGCATCAAGCCCTACCGGACAAAGGCTATAGGTCTGTGTTGTGTCAGGTCCCAGACTGACGGGAGGTGTGTATTTGGCAAATAGGTAATTCTCCACAGAGAGTCTGTCTGCATTACTCAAAGCGGATTGGTATACGATAACCTCCGCTATTTCTCCTTTCCAAAAAAGACCGTTATTGCCATCGCCCATATGATAATCGCCATCAGTAAATGGAGCCGTATTAGAAGGTGTATTGTTACTGGCTACACTAGAGGCATTCTTGTAAAAATTGACACTGGAGCCGACCGTTTTTACAATCTCTATCAATGTATTGGGGTACCCCGAATTAGGGATGGATATCGGAGTGGTATAGTTGCTTGTATTGTTTCTCACTACAAGTACATCTCCACTACCTTGAAACAGAGTATAGCCAGAACTGAGTGTGCCGAAAGCAAAAAGATATTTTGCATTTACCTGCGCGGTACTAATCCCTTTAGTGATAATAAAGATGGAAAGAGAGGACGCTCCTATCCCCGAAATGGTTGTTCCGTTCAAAAGATCATTGACCCCATCAAAGTGTACAGCAGGATATCCATTTAATTCAGGTACCGATGGGATTAGTGACGGACGATAAGAAGAATCGGTATTCTGAACTGCATTATTGTTATTCCCACTGATATCGCTCCATTGGCTAACGGTTCCTGCACTTAATATTATCCCACTATCTGCTTTGAGCCATAAAGAAAGACCCGAAATCTGATCGGGTGTAAAACTCTGGGCTTTAAGCTCTATACTAAACAAAAAGAACACGGAAGCAATAACAATCAGCTCTCTGAAAAATTTTACCATACAGTTATTATTATTATGTTAAGGTGTAATAACCCCAAAAAGGCTTTTGGATAAATATACGGTTATGAGCCGTAATTTTTTCCACACTAACTAACAGGTGTTGCCCTTTTGAAATATACAATAAAGGCACTTGAGACAAAAAAGATAAGCTCGCCAATCAGAAACCAAAAACGGCTGGCAACCGAAATGGTAACCGCCTCTTTTAAAGGAATGCTACATTGGGTAAGAAACAACACCAACATTCCTTCTCTAACACCAACACCACCGGGTGTAAAAATTGCCAGAATTCCAATTGTAGCGGCAAAGGCGAAACCTAAAGAAGTACTGTAAGGTATATTCCCAGGGTATAGCGAAACTTCTAAAAAATAGAACCCCAGGCACCAAATGAGCCAATTAGAAAAAAACCAAGGCATCACAGCAACGTTGTCTACAAAAGACAGTCTGGGTATGTAAAAGTCCTTTTTGAAAACATATTGGAGGGTACCCTCCAGCAAATGATTAAAAAA
>CAZQYO010000008.1:0-16419 GCA_964597415.1 uncultured Chitinophaga sp. | reverse complement strand
AGGCAAGAAATCCGAATAAGGCAATCCAGCCCCAATAACCAAAGTTACCCGATAACAACAGGCCGGCCATTCCCAGCAATAAACCCACCCACAAAGTAATTATCTGAGACTGTAGAGACAGGGATGCCAAAGTGCTTTTTGAAACCTTATATCGTTCTGCTATAAAGCCTACCCTTCCAAGTACGGTCCAAACAAACCCCGGGATATACTTTCCGAATATGCTAATACCTATAGAAGCATATGCTGCTTCAAAAGTGGCCGACACATGAATGTAACGCAACATTTTTTGCCAATTAATTGCATTTACGCAATTGGCAACACCCAACAGTATAACGGAGATAATAAATGTAGGCCAGGAATATATGGTAGGTATGCTTAAATATTTCCCTTGATACAGCCTGTAGGCCAAAAAAGCAAGCGAAAACCAAATAAAAAACGTAAGCCATTTCCTCATGGAAGATTCCGGATTTCTATTAGGTCAACAATTAAAAGCCGCTTCTTTGTATGGAGGTTTTTCCTTTATTGGTTTGCAAGGATTACCGACAGCAATACAGTTGCTGGGAACCGATTTGGTTACAACCGAGTTGGATCCAATTATTACATTATCTCCTATTTCCACTCCGGGCATTATTACAGAATTCATTCCTATCCATACATTATTGCCAATTTTTATTGGCTCATTGCAAGTCCAAACATCATAGTCGTCATACGAGTGATTTGAAGAAATGAGGCCCACATGAGGTCCCATACGTAAGTTATCGCCAATTACAATTCCATTTCTTGCTTGTATGTAACAACCCTGGCTCCAGCCGGGAAAAGTTCTTTTGCCCACCTTAATATTTTTGTGATATAAAACCCGGGAAGTAAAGTGAACCGGCCAAGGGACAAAACGGTTAAAGCCGAAAATCTTTTGCAAGAAAAATACTGTGCCGAAAACATATAATGGATTAACCCCATCAATATTTCGGTAAAAAATGCGTAATAAAAATCGCAACAAGATCATACGGCAGTAAATTTCTTACTTTCTTCCAAAAGTTGTTTATAATCCAAATCGCTGATAATTTTTTTCTCACTATAGCGTAAGTTCACCTTTTCCAAATCAAAAAAGTTTTTTCTCCTCTCAATTCCTAATTTGTCACATATGGTGGCAACCGTTGCTAAAGGATTTATACATAGCTGCTGGTAATCAATAGCTACATGAGTTAATTTAGTTTCCCTTAAAGCCCGTTCAATTTGTTGATTTATGTTTTGAACCTGCCATAAAACCTGATAGGGGGGGGGCATACTTAATACACTTTCATACCCTAAAGGTTTAATGCTCCACCATGCATTGGCATCTCCATTAATATCTAATCGGGCCTTAAGTATTGATTGCGCGGTGTATAATGCATTGCGTTTAATGAAAACAATTTTTGCATTCGGGAAATACTCCTTTAGAGCACTCAGTTTTACCGAAACACCCATGCTTTTTACCAGTAATGGACAATTGGACTGTCGGGTAATTCTATATACCGTGGTTTTTACCGATGATTTTGCTTGGGCACTTGAATTCATATTAATCCAGAAATCGAATATTTTGCTCGCCTCATTTGGCGCATGTAGCCCTGATATTATTCCGTAATTGCTCTCCTTTACCTCTTTATTATTATCAATCCTGTATTTGGTAAGTCTATGTATTATCGCCATGTATCTCGGGAACATAGCCATCAGGTTAGAAATGTATGTTACTCTCGTATAGCAAGACAAAAGCTGGAATAGAACCGTAGAGCCTGTGCGAGGTGCTCCTACAATAAAGACAGGAGCCTGATCATTTAATCCGGAATATTTTTTCCCGAGTTCATTATCTGGCTTCTCATAGCTCAGGAAAAGTTTCTGAACTAATAGAATTATCTGCTTAATTCTTAAGATCACAAAGTTAATTTTTTGTCTGTTACAACGGAGTAGCTAATTGAAAAGGAGTGGAAATTATTTACTATGTTTTTAGCGCCACATAAATTCTCGGACGAATTAATACAAGCCTGTTGACTGACGTACTGCTTATGCATTTCCATGTTCTTTACTTTAAATTCTTTGGGCACAAGAACCTTAGAAAGCAATGTCCCATTTGCGGAATCTAATGTAGATATTATACTGTTAGAGATTAAGTATTCGTGCATTTTTTTCTGAAAAAGGACAAACTGGTTTTTGTGCTGATTAAGATGTTGTAAGGCCATCAGAAAAACACTTATAGATCTGTAAGAGGCTCTTACTTCTTCCGATTCGCTATAATAGGAACTGTCATCACGAGGCAAAAAACGCATCAATACAGAATAAATTATTTGTGATTGGCAAGCCATATGAATAATGACTTTAAAGAATGTATTGAAAGCGAACTTTTGAATCATTTCAACCTGCCTGACCGGGTATTTATTACTCATTGCTATACCTAATTCAAATGAGGATACCGGTTTTGAAAACCCTCCGCTGTATATTTCAAAATCAGCATCAAGGCCCTCAATAGCTTCCAGGTTTCGAGCCGCAAGACTACAATCTAGAATCGTTATGATGTTCTGTGTTTTGAAAAAATCTATTTCTTCTTGCTGATATAGATTCCCGTTTTCGCATATAAGTAACACGCAGTCAACGTTGGATTGCAATGCGACTTTATCAAAATAGCCGATGTCTATTTTCAAATTCTCCGGATTAACATCAAGAAGCACTTTCTTTATCGGCAGTGCGTCTATAACGCTATGCACAATAGAGCAACACCATACAGGCACGCCAATTGTCGTAATGTTTTGCTGTTCTATCAGTCCCTTGAGAATGTAAAAAAGAGCGTGTCGGCCTTGTGAATAAAACGCATAATTTTTTCTGGCCGGCATGTTTTGCAAAAGTTCGACTACATCGCTTTTTTGATAAAAAATGTATTTCATCAAATGGCGAATGGTATAATGCCCAACTAAACGAGAATGTATCATTTGCCGTACAACATTGTTTTACCCGCAGTAACTAACGAATGCTTCACTGTATTTACAATACCCGGAGACCATATACGGTAGTACGTAGTACGCTGTCCTCCGAATTTTCTGTAAAAAGCTTCCACAGGTTTTAACATTGAACCTTCAAAATCAAAAACTTTCGTTTTGCCGTAATAGTGTTCTATTATTTTGTAAACCAAGTACTCATTGGCAGCACGTTGTATATTCATGTGGTTAATTCCGTTAAAAAGGAAATTGGCAGAATGACTATCTTTTAATAAGCCGGCCACCGCCATACAGTTGTTTTCTTTATACACCCCGAAAAGGTCAACAGCTTTCTCTTCATTCACTTTGTCGTACCAATTTTGCAGGAATTTTTTTTTGTAAGGGATGGGCCCTCCTTGACGCTTATAGGTTAACTGCAAAACTTCGTAGAACTGGTGAAACGGAATATCTTTTTTAAAAAGATACTCCTGTTTTTCGGCATATTTTATTTCATTGCGAAGTTTGCCATGAAATTGTTCTCTTATTTGAGGCAAATCTCTTTCGTTCAAATCAATCTGATAGGTGTAATTAACCCTCATCGTATAACCCATCCAGTAAAAGTTGAGCCAATTTTGAAAGGAGGGATGAAAGGTATAATCAAAGGTTTTATACTCTTTTAAAACAGAGAAAAGCTTATTAACCACCTCTCTTCGGCTGCTTTCTATAGAGTATTCATTGCCAGTAAACCTTTTAAAACAAATACCCAAGTATTTACACAGAAGCGGATTGCTGTACATGCCTATTTCATTTTTCATAAGCACTATCCCTCCCTGAATTTCGCCCGATTCGTTAGTGGTAACCAAAATTTGATAATACTTCTGCAAAGCGTTTAAATACCAAGTATTCAGGTAAATGGAGTATTGTGGTGAATCGGCTATAAAATTATCCCACCTCTGAAACTCCTCGGGCTGCAAAAACAGTGCTTGTGGTTTCACCTTATCAGCTTTTTTGCCGAGTTTATCATCCTATCCATTGCATACTGCATAGCGTAATCTACAAAATTATCACTCCACCTTTCCGGATGAATTTGGAAAATCATTTTAGGGTGTGGGCTTTGTTGAAGATAGGACAGAAGTTCTTCTCCGCTGCTAAAGTCAGCCACAATATTCGACTGTACTTTATCTCTTCTATTGCTTTCTCCCGATGTCCAGTTCCTACCGGTGTCATTGATATATGCAATGTCCGTATAGTTAATATCAAGGTACACTTCGCCCAATAAATCAAACTTACTTTCCATTAAATCGTGATTTTCCGGTATTCGCCAAATGTCTCGGTTGTCGTATGGCTTCAAGGGTCGCCCGTGCATCGAAATAGTTTTAACCGGCACAATCTCTCTGAACGCGGCTAAGTTTTTTTCAAAATCTTCTACCGCTTTTTTCATATTCCCATTTGCGTCTGAAAGGGACTCATAGTGGTAACCGATTTCGTGACCCAGAGCCGCCACTTTTTGTATAATATCTGGCTTGAAAGTATTTGGCTTCGCGCGAAAATAGTAGGTAGCGCGAACGCCCATCTGCTCCTCCAGCATCGCCATCGCAAGTGCATTCTGAGGCTTGCGATCCACATCGTGTCTGGCTAAGCAGAACTTTGGAGGAAGCTCTTTTAGAGACATCAACTCGTCAAATCTGAAAAAGGGGATTTGTTTCTGTTGTATAGTCTCCAAATAAGCACGGTAGGCTTGTAAGGTAAAATCTCTCACGGTCTTTCAAGTTAGTTATTTGTATAGCCTCTCATTATCCTGTATATCCATCCACATGGCAAACAAAAAGGCATTAAAACTGCTGATAAATAGAAACATAAAAGCCAAAATAGTGGCCTCCGAAATAGGGCGAACCTTTGTTAGGCTCAAGTAAATTATTTTATACGCAAACGGGAAACTGGCTATAAACAAAAGCAGTGCAAAATTGTAGAGTAAAAACATTGGATGAAAATCTCTGAAAAGGTATTTAATCCACAGCCTCTTAAAGAAGGATTTGAAGAGCAACCACGAAATGCGTGGTATCACCTTAAATATTTTCATTTTTGATTTCTCCCCTACATTGTAAATCGGCTTTATTTCCACTTCTTTCAGGGTGCAAAAGGCGATGTTTAACTTTACTAACATGTCATTGGGCATGCCGTAACTTTTGTAAATATCATACAGCCGAATGGCGTTAATAGCCGATTTTGAAATGGCCGTATAGCCCGTTTGAGTATCGCTCACATGCCAATATCCCGAAGCTACCTTGGTGAGGATAGATAAAATACTGTTTCCAAAATATCGGGTTTTAGGAATAACTAACCAAGCACTTCTGTGTATAAGGCGGTTCCCCTTTACGTAATCAATGCCGTCCTTAATTACAGGGAGGCAGATAGATTCTAATTCCGAAGGATCCATTTGTCCATCCCCAGCCATTACAGCCGTACAATCTAAGCCGTGATCTTTTGCCCACTTATAACCTCTGGCAATGGCCGCACCCACCCCACCGTTTTCCAATTGATTAATCAAAACAATTCTATCGGTAATGGAATTGTCATTCACCACCTCTGAGGGTAAAAATTTATCCGCTTCGGCTAAAGCCATTTCTCGTATCACATGGTCGGCTCTGTTGTAAAGAGTCTTCTCTATTTTCTGCTCAAAAATGTTAGGAATGCTTACGCCTGCGGCAGTCTCTTTCGCAATATAGGAGAGAACCACTTTTGCCGTTTCATCGGTGGAGCAATCGTTTACTATAATAATCCTATCTACAAAGGCAGGCATTGTTTCTATCACAATGCCAATCTGCCCGGCTTCATTATAAGCCGGTACTACTACCCCTATAGTTTTACCATCAATCATATTTCTCTTTATTCTTGGCAAAGAAATAATAAAGTCCGATACCTGCATTGAGGTACACCACAAACTCACTCACATGAATATATCTGAGTTGAAATCGGCTATGAATAAAAGGCAGCAAAAACATAGAAGTAAGATGAATGGCAGCAAGTAGAAGAATGATCAGTGGAATCTCATTTCTCGATCGAAGAAAAAAGAGTTGATAAGCTGCATAGAGCGTAAAAATCCAAAACAAGAAATAGAGAAGGTAATTTAGTTTAAGCACTGAGAATGCCTGATAAACCAAATGGTTTAAAAATATCCAGACATTCCGGGGTCGGTAATCATAGGTGATAGCATTAGCATAATCGGTACTCCCCAATTTTCTGTAATCGTAATTTTCAAAAATAAATCCTCGCAAGTGAGGACTAAAGCTGTCAACGTTCACTTTGCTGTTAAACATTCTGATGGTAGAATCCTCTGCCATTTTACGGGTTATAACGGACTGATAATTTGTGTTCAATAGAGAATAGTAAAAAGAGGGCTTGGGGTTCACAATACTCCAAAAATATTGTTTAAACATTCCAACGGAGCTGTTTTCATTGGGCACTGTAGCTTTAGCGGGGGCGATAGAAGGAACTCCGGAATACCTGTTTTCAAGATTCAAAATCACCTTTTTTATCCTCTTCGAATCAGCAAAAGATAAATCCCCTTTCAACAGAAAGTTGATTGAAATATCTGCCAATACAAGGCTGAGGAGAGCCAAAGCAAATAATTTATAATCTAAGCCGACCAAGTAGCCGTAGAGTATTATCAAAGCAGGTATAAGTAGTAAAGTAATGCCATTGGACCGGACAAGCATAGCCCAAAGTACCCCTACCAAAACAAGGTAAAACGATCCAAGTGTCTTTCTTCTGAAAAATAAAAAGATGCTGCCGGCTATGAAAAATAAAGCCGAAGTGTATAACGATTCTGTATAAAGGGCGAGGTTATGCCGTAGGGTAAATGGGTTAAGAGTGAAAATCATTAATCCGATGGCAGCTATAAGTCCTCCGTATTTTAAAATTTTCGAAAACTGAAAAATTAAATAAACCCCTGCTGCCGTATAAATGAGTACCTGAGCAATGGTCACTTGAACAATATTGCCTCCGAACCATTTAATGAGAGAAAGAAACAAAGAATATCCAAAGGGAAAATCAATGGGAGAATGGAGGATAGGCAAATGATGCGAGCATATTTCTAAAGCCACCCAATAGTAGCCGAATGTATCCATACCAATCCCCGGCACCGGAATGAACAGGAAAAAAGGCGCATGGGTAAGAAATACCGTTAGCGTAAAAACAAAAATCCCTACGGACGCATGATGAGATTCAATAAAAGAGCGAAGTTGAAATTTTCCCATTCAGGTATTTTTGGGTTCAATTATACGGTAAATCAGCGAAGAATATTCTTTGATACCGGAGGCGTAGGTACCAAAAGCAAATGGCCATTAATTTTAAAATGATGGTCTGAAAAGACTCCTCCACCGCTTTGTGAACTTAGCGGTAAATACATTTCTCTCCTTCAACCGGATCGGACTTTCCCCATATTTTTTGCTCTTCTTAAAATACGCCAATTTAGTCTTTAACCTTTTTTACTCTTTGTCATCCCTTCGCTACTTCCTCAAATTTCCTTTCTTTGCTCGCACCAGTACAGAAATCAACCTTTCATCACTACTAATCAGCAACCATGTATAACTCCGATGTAGAAGCCCTTGATGCCTTTGCGGCAAAATATAAAGAACTGAAAAGCGAAGTAGCCCGCATCATTGTGGGGCAGGACGAGGTAGTGCGCAATATCCTTATTTCGATTTTCTGCGATGGCCACAGCTTGCTGATAGGAGTCCCCGGACTGGCAAAAACGCTGATGGTACACACCATTGCCGATGTGCTTGATTTGAGTTTTAACCGTATTCAATTTACTCCCGACCTGATGCCGAGTGATATTATTGGCTCCGAAATTTTAGATGAAACCAGAAGTTTCAGATTTAACCGCGGGCCGGTATTTGCCAATATTATTCTGGCCGATGAAATCAACCGCACCCCTCCAAAAACACAATCCGCCTTGCTCGAAGCCATGCAGGAACGAAGTGTAACTATTGCCGGCAAGCGGCATCAATTAGAGTTGCCCTTCTTTGTGTTAGCCACCCAAAATCCCATTGAACAAGAAGGCACTTACCCGCTGCCCGAAGCTCAGTTAGACCGCTTTATGTTTTCCATTAACTTAGATTACCCCTCCTATCAGGAAGAAATAGCGGTAGTAAAAAATACGACCACCGGCACTAAAGCGGAGTTGAGTAAAAAAATGCACGCCCAAGAAATATTGTATTTCCAGCAACTCATCCGCAGAATTCCTATTGCCGACAATGTGCTTGAATATGCGGTGAAATTAGTAGCCAACACTCGCCCGAATAGAGAAGGCTCACCCACAGCTATCAACAATTACATTACTTGGGGCGCGGGTCCCCGCGCCTCACAGTATTTGGTGTTGGGAGCTAAGTGCCACGCTGCGGTTCGCGGCAAATACTCCCCCGATATTGAAGATGTGCAAGCCATTGCTTTGCCCGTGCTTCGCCACCGGGTATTTAAAAACTATAAAGCCGAAGCCGAAGGCTTAGAGGTGGAAAAAATAATCAGCAATCTCTTATAGCTGCCTACATTTCTTAATTCTCAATTCGCCAACTGTCAACCGCCAACTGTCAACCGCGATTTCTTTTGAGTGACTTCATCAACTACTCCTAAGCTTTGTCATTGCGAAATATTTCCCATTCAAATCAATCAGAACAAATATTGAAGCAATCTTCCGCTTTGTATTTCAAACAAGTTACCGATTCACACATCTGTTACTCTTCCCATGTAGCTATTAGTAATTAAATTCCCTTTGTCAATTCGTCATCCTCCATTTCTTTTGAGTGGCTTCATCAACAACTCTGCAATTTATTTTCGGTTCTTTACTCATTCGTGTCAGAGTATGATAACTACCTTTAGAAAATTTTACCCTGGATGGTGTTTCGTTTGGGACATTCACCGGCCCACCGCCTCATGATCTGTGAAATTTTCCATCGAAATTTTTACTTTCAGGCAATGAGAAAAGTGCAGTGCATTTTCTTTCTTACTTTTCTTTTCGCCACACGGCTATTGTTCAGTCAATCGCTGCACTTTGAAACATTTAATACCCGCAACGGACTTTCTTCAAATGAAATTACCTGCGTGTATGAAGACCAACAACACTTTTTGTGGGTAGGAACCCGCGATGGATTAAACCGCTTTGACGGCAGGCGTTTTGAAACTTTTCGCAACATACCTGACGATACTAACTCCCTTTCGGGAAATCTGATTGTGGATATTATTCAAGATGAGCAAGGCATCTTCTGGATTGCTACCAAAGATGGCGGACTCACGCGCTATGATGAAAAGGAAGAAAGCTCAAAACAATTCCGCCAGTTTAAGAGTAATCCGAAAAAACATAATTCTATTGCTACCAATCGGCTAAACTGCCTTTTCAACTGGGACTCTACTTATTTAGTGATAGGAGCCGAATCGGTGCCGGGAATTTTTATCAATAAAAAGACTTTTGAAATTACTTACTGGAATTTTGATCTGCTTCACTTTACTCCCTACAAAGGAGCGCCTGTGGCACAGGGGCAAATGAATTGGATTCATCATATAGAAGAGGTGAATGGCAAAGTGTATTTTAGTATTCTCACGAACAGCAAGATTTACCGCGTGGATAAACGCACAGGGACTATAGAAGACCTTCGAACCACTCCTGAAATTTCATCCAGTATTCCCGACTTTTTTGTTGCGAACAATAAAATATGGATGGCCGGCTGGAACCCTGACTTGTATGTGCAGGATAATCGCCCGGGAGCTGAACAGGAAAAAATTGGAGGCATCAATGACTTACTGATGTGCGTGACCGATTATAACCAGCTATATCTTTTGGCCGGTACACGTAGTTCAGGCTTGTTCAGAGTAAATAAAAACAATAGGACCCTTACACAATATAAAAGAAGAGTAGGTGACCAAAGTTCGCTTCCGTCTAATAAAGTGAGTTGTGTATTTAAAGATAGCCGCGACATAATATGGGTGGGCACTGCTGCGGGATTAGCCAAATACGATGAGAAGACTTGGCTGTTCAGCGAGTCGGAATTTACGGATGCGCAAACGGACCTATCCATCCTCCACACTCATCGGTTTGATGATGGCAGCGTAGCGGTGAATACTTCTAAAGGAATGTTTTTGAGCGACACCTATGAATATCTATACGATCAACTCAACTTTAAAAATCGCAACCGCGATATCAACCCTGATTATCTGTGCCGCATGAGCAGAGATACTTTTTTGCTGGGTACCGAAATAGGATTTTATAAATGGGTGAAAGGGACTAAACAATTAAAAGAGTTGCCGGTGAGAGACTCTTCTACTACAAGAGATAACTTCTATGACATCTCTGTTTACCAAGTAAAAGATATTCTCCCCGACACCGTGAATGGAAACCCCGGTTATTGGATGGCAGTGCTCGGATATGGAATATCGTTTTACAGTACGGAAGATGAAAAGCTGTATTCCTTTCTCAACGATAAAAGCAACAGTAAAAGTATCGGCAGTAATCTTGCGCATCTGTTAGCGAAGGATAATAGGGGCAATTTGTGGATTGCTACCTCCTATGGTTTATATCAGCGTAAAAAAGGTACCCCACTTACTGAAAATACTTTCACCGGATTTCTCAACGAGCCGGAGAACCCGCTGTCACTGCCCGGAAACGATATTGCCGGATTGTGGTGCGACCCCGCGAATCATATTTGGTTTAGCGTAAGTGGTCAGGGGCTTTGTGAATATGCCGATGGCAAGTTTCATTTGTTTGCACCCGACAATACCGTTTCGTCTCTTCGCTTTATGGGGCTACATGCTGACCACCGCCACCGCCTTTGGATTATCACTAAAAACGGTTTAGAAGTATTTGATCTTACACAAAAGAAATTTTTCCATGTAGATGTGAATGACGGGAGTTTCAATACTTTGTTGAGCGGACAGTTTTCCAATGAAACCGATGGAAAGATCAGCTTTGCTGCCGGTAACACCCTGTTCTCGTTTACTCCCGATGTTATGAAATTTGAGAGTGAATACCCGGAAATTTTCCTCGCTTCGATGAATGTGTTGGGGAAAGAATATCTGTATAAAGCCTTGCATGGAACGGTATCACTAAACCCAAGAGAAAAGTACATCAATTTTTCGGTGAGTGCTCTTCAATTTACTGCACCGCAAACCGTCCGCTTTCAATACCGGTTAGAGGGAATGGAAGATAGCTGGAACAATAGCGATAACGGAGAGATAAAATACACGAATCTGCCTGCCGGTAATTTTAAATTATTGGTGCGGGTCACTAATCCTTCGGGGCATTATGGCGGACAAAAGGAACTGGCCTTTTTTCACATTGCGGCTCCGTTCTACTCCACCTGGTGGTTTATCCTTTCGGCTATTGCTCTTATTTCTACCATCATCTTTGCAGGATACCGTTACCGCTTGCAGCAAGTAATGAAGTTACAGGCCATTCGCAATAAAATTGCGCGCGATTTACACGATGATATCGGCAGCACCTTGGGTAGCATTTCATTTTTGAGCGAAGCTGCAAAATTGCAGTTAGCGCAGGAAAACAGTCGGGGGGCAGAGAAACTGCTGTTGAAAATCGGAGAAAACAGCCGAGAGATGGTAGATAACATGAGCGACATTGTATGGAGCGTGAATCCGAAGAATGATACCGTTCGTTTTCTGATAGACCGCATGAATGTGTTTGCGGGAGATCTGGTCGCCTCATCGGGCATACAACTTCACTTCCATTGCGATAGAGGAGTGAAACACGTGAAACTGAGTATGGAGCAGCGCAAAAACTTCTTCCTGATATTTAAAGAAACCGTTTATAATAGTGTAAAATATTCCGGTTGCACTACCCTCACTATTGAAATGAACAAAAGCACGCATAGCTTAGTGATAAAGATTGCGGATGACGGGAAAGGTTTTGATGTAAATAATTATGTGAGCAAAAATGGGAATGGCATCATCAACATGAAGGCTCGTGCCGAAGAAGTAAACGCTCAGTTTCATATCCAATCCTCTGCTGCGGGAACAGTCACTACCCTCACTGCTTCCATCTGAAATTCTTTCTCTTTCTCTATTTCCCCCCTTTGGGTGATTGCCGCCAAGTGAGGCGAACCTACATTTGCCTCACCAAATCAAACCAAACTATCAGCACATGAAATCTATTTTACTTCACCTCTTACATTCAAAAGTTTTCAGAACCTGTTTTAAAGCCGGAGCCATTATTAAATATGCTTTCTTTCCCTTTTTGATGGTCGAATCACAAGGAGTAGATTTCAATGCCCTGCTGCACAACCAGTTCATCACTGCCAAAGTGGAAACGGAGAATGCCGTATGGATTGCCACCAACAACGGCCTTTGGGAAATTACTAAAGACCATCAGCATGTGCTGCATTTGACTGAAACAAATTCGGTGTTGCCTTCTAATCATGTGACGGGGATTACAAGCACATCAAATGGAGATGTATATGCTACTACCGATAATGGGATCTTTCGTTATGATGGGTACGCGTTCTTAGTAATTAATTCAGAAAACACTGCCCTTCCGGAAGTCAAGTTAACTTCGATTGCCTGCGATAAAAACGATAATTTGTGGATTGGAACGCAAGGGAAGGGCTTGGTACTGATGCAAGATTATCACATTAAACTATTCAATCACAGTAACTCTCCACTTTCAACCGATGAGGTGGATACCATTACTCCCGATACAGATGGCTCCCTTCATGTAACACTGATGAATCAGGAGGAAATTAAAATTTCAGAGCGGGGAATGAGTCCGATAAACGAGCCTTCCTCTCAGGGCAATGAACTGGCAAAGAAAAATTAAGAAACCGGTACTATGGCAATTTACCTGTAGTTGGGAAAACTGCGGGTTTTTGCATTTTATAAAAACAAGTATTTTCTTACACTAAATTTCAGAATATATGGCAAATATCCGCATCACCATTTTCGATGATAATAATCGTTTCCGCGAAAGTATCGGGCTGCTATTTGAAACTAACCACGGTTTCGAGCTGGCCGGTAGTTTCCCAAATGTATTGAATGTGGTAGAAAATATAGCCGACTCGCAACCGGACGTAGTGCTAATGGACATAGATATGCCGGGAATCAACGGTATTGCTGCAGTAAAAAAAGTGCAGGAACGTTTCCCCAAACTCCCCATCATAATGCTCACTGCTTTCGATGAGGATGATAAAGTATTTCAATCTATATGTGCCGGAGCGATGGGCTACCTGCTTAAAAATACGCAGCCTCATAATTTAATAGATGCTGTGCGCGATGTAAATAATGGCGGAGCACCCATGACCCCATCTATTGCCCGCAAAGTGATGCTTCACTTCCAGCAACAGAATACTTCTTCACCAAACGATTATCACTTGAGCGAACGAGAGAAAGAAGTACTGGCGCAATTAGTGAAAGGGCTATCGCTGAAAATGATTGCCGATGAACTTTTTGTTAGTCGCGAAACCATCAAAACCCACGTGAAAAACATTTACGCCAAACTACATGTAAGTTGTGCCACGGAAGCGGTAGCAAAAACACTGAAAGAAAAATTGATTTAGGAACTCTATCTCTATTCTTTCTATACATGGTCCCCTCCGGAATATGACTCCTTTAATTTCTCCTAAAGGAATACTTTTCTCAAACAGGACAAAAATCTTTCACAAATACCTTCGTAATATTGCGCGATGAATACAGACTTTAGTTTTCTGAATAAGGAGATATATCACAACGCAATTAAGGAATGGCTCATTGCCTTTTCTATTATTGTTTTTACAATAATTTTAGCCCGCCTGGCCTATATATTACTCTCCCGTGTTTTGAAAATATTTACCGGCAAAACCAAAACAAAGTTAGATGATCTATTACTGGAGAAATTAGAAACTCCGGCTGTTTTTCTCATTATACTGATAGGAGTTAACTTCTCATTAGAGCGGTTACACTTTAGTGGGCAATTAGACCTTTATGTGCATCGCTGTTTTGTTTTCCTGACCACTATAAGTATTACCTGGTTTTTAGTGCGCGTGGTACATGCCCTCATCGAAGAATACCTACGCCCATACTCCCTGCGCAATGACAACTCCTTAGATGAACAGATTATTATGTTAATGGAAAGAGGCGCAGGAATGATACTGTGGACGTTCGGCATCATTGTAGGGCTGAACAACGCTGGTTTTGATGTAGCAGCCCTCATTGCCGGCCTCGGTATTGGTGGATTAGCATTGGCCTTAGCTGCCCAAGATACCGTAAAGAATATTTTTGGAGGCTTAATGGTCTTTTTAGACAAGCCATTTAAGCTGGGTGACAGAATAAAGATTGGAGATTTTGATGGATTCGTGGATTATATTGGCATCCGCAGTACCAGGCTAAGAACACTCGAGAAAAGAATTGTGACCATACCAAATGCTCAGTTCAGTGACAGCCCTATCGAAAACATTACCATTGAGCCTTCACGAAAAGTAATCACAACACTGGGTTTAGAGTATGACACTACTCCTGAAAAAATGGAAGAGGCTATGAAAATATTAAAGGATATTGCCATTGAGTGTCCTTTAGTACATTCCGATGAACTATATACCTTCTTTGAAAATTTAAATGCTTACTCGCTCGACATCAAATTTATCTACTTCATCAAAAAAGAATCAGACATACTGCAAGCGCAAAATGACATCAACCTTGAAATTCTTAAACGCTTTAATGCTTCGGGATTGAGTTTTGCGTTTCCGTCTCAAACAATTTACAAGAAAGAACTATAGTAGCATTTCCGATAAGGGCAGTTCAAAACTTCTACCTTTGCTTCGCTATGGATAGCCTTAAACCTATTGTAAATAAGATAGCTCAAAGAGCCATCATCACCTTAGATCTCGAAGATTATTTCCCTAATCAGAAAGATATTTTGATAATAGACCTAAAAGATTTTCTGTTCAAAGATCTCCTATTAAAAGAAGCGAGTTTTCGAGAAACCGTAAAAAAT
Source organism: uncultured Chitinophaga sp. (assembly GCA_964597415.1). Classification (GTDB taxonomy): domain Bacteria; phylum Bacteroidota; class Bacteroidia; order Chitinophagales; family LD1; genus Bog-950. The sequence goes on along the minus strand of CAZQYO010000008.1, from coordinate 1,512 downwards.
ACAGACTGGAGCAAGTATCGTGACAAGTTGGTAGTGCTGCACTGCTCCTCTCTTGCCATCATCCCGATGTGGGCATATATGATTTTAAGTGCAGAGTTAAGCCCCTACGCAAAAGACATTGCTTGTACAACACCCGAACACGCTCCTGAAATATTTTTGTACCGCGCTATTTCTAACTTAGACAGTTCACAGTTTACCAATCAGCGTGTGGTCATAAAGGGCTGTGGGGCAAGGCAGATTCCTGAAGCGGCTTATGTACAGATTACACAGAAATTAGCAACGGTGGCTCGCGTTATCATGTATGGTGAACCTTGTTCTTCTGTACCAGTGTTTAAAAAATCAGTGGACTAATGAAATTTGATAAAAGATTTATTCTGCCCATAGTGGCGGTAAGTTGTGTGATACTGGGATTTGCATCGGCTAAAGTGATAGAGCAGTTTCACTATTTTTCAGAAGCCCAGATAAACATTTTTGATAAAACAAAAAATGAATGCCCCGGCCTCAAATGGGTCGATCCCATTGATTCCTCTCAAATGGCATTTCCCATTACTATAGAGGGGGAACTTTATTTTGCAGGAGAGCGAGTACCATTGGAAGACCCGGATGTAAAAGAACGCCTGGATCGCGAGCTGCTCATAAATACTTATTGGCACTCTAATACTTTATTGAATATGTGTTTGGCCAACCGTTACTTTCCCGGTATCGAAAAAATATTGGAGGCGAACGGACTACCCTCCGATTTCAAATATTTAGCTTTGGCTGAGAGTGGGTTTAAAAACGAAACTTCTCCCGCAGGGGCTACCGGATTTTGGCAAATTGTAAAACCAACCGCTCAATCTTACGGCTTAGAAGTAAACGACAATATTGACGAGCGTTACAATTATGAAAAATCTACCGAAGTAGCTTGTAAATATTTAAAGGAGGCGAAGGAAAAACTTGGAAATTGGACACTGGCCGCTGCCTCCTACAATACAGGTATTCCTTCCATGAGTAACCGAGTAAAAGATCAGCATACTAATAATTACTATGACATGTTTTTCAATCAGGAAACCAGTCGTTATATTTTTCGGATACTGGCACTAAAAGTAATTTTCAGCAACCCTCAAAGTGCAGGTTTTTTTATAAAACCCGAAGAACTTTACCAGCCTTATCGCTATAAAACCGTAGAGGTTGATAGTACCATCAATAGCATTGCCGACTTTGCCGAGGGATACGGATTAAACTATAAGCACATAAAAATTCTAAATCCTTGGTTACGAGATGCATTTTTACCTAACAAAACCAGGAAAGTTTATACTCTCAAAATTATGCAGAGGGATTGAGTTGCTCTTTTGGTAATGTAAGGGGAATATTTATTTTTGGCGTCCCTTAATCAAAAGCAAAGGTTTGGTAGCTCAGTTGGTAGAGCAATAGACTGAAAATCTATGTGTCGGGGGTTCAATTCCCTCCCAAACCACGAATAAAAACTATAAGCCCGTTGTAATCAATAAATTACAGCGGGCTTCTCTTTTT
>CAZQYO010000007.1:7994-27966 GCA_964597415.1 uncultured Chitinophaga sp. | reverse complement strand
GCGGTGGCAATACCACAAATTTTGTACAACGTGCCGGGGCGCACGTTGTGCGATATGTTGCCGGACACCACGCTAAATAATCTTTTCTGCAAACATTTGCGGATTGAACTCCTGAATAATGTAGCCGTTCTTCCCATTGTCAATTAACTCTTTATTCCCACCTCCATTAAAACAGACTACCGGTAAACCGGCAGCCATTGCTTCAACAATTACTAATCCAAAAGACTCCTGCTTAGATGTATGTAGAAATAAATCGGCCTCTTGGTATAATGTGTTTATATGGTTAGAAATTCCGCATAATGATACTTGTTCTGTCAAGTCTAATTCCTCTATCCTTTTCTTTAGAGCATCATACATTTTTCCTTGTCCAACTATGTTTAAATGAAAGTTGAACCCTTTGCTTCTGAGTATTTCAGCAATTTCGATTTGAAATAGTTGGTTTTTATTTTCATTTAAACTACCTACAGAAATAATCTTCACCGGCTTATTTCGGTTAATTGTCCTGTCTTTTAATACCGCAAAAGAATTGATATCTATTCCATTGGGCAAATAATGTATTCGGTCAATAAATTCCGGAAGGTTCTCTTTGTAGTAATTCGTTGCATGTTCGGAGATGGTAATGAACCGGTTTTGGCAGGATGTATATTTCGTTACCATCGTACGGTAAACGAACCAATTTATGATTCCCTGTTTTGAAAATAGAGATGTAATCTTTGGTTTCTTCAGTTCAATAGTATTCCAATGTGCATGTGAAAAATAGGCGACCGCACTTTTTATATTCCAACGACTAACAAGCTCTGCTTCGAAAAGATGAGTATGAATAACATCCGGATTAAAGTGGTCAATTGCCGTGTTTAATTTCTCAACGTTAGCCGTACTTTTCCCCAGCACAGCAAGATTTACAGAGGCAGGAACACATTCTATTTGTAGTCCTTTCGAAAGTTCTTGATATTCATTTACAGGATGCAGGTAAATCAACTTAACCTCAACAGATGGCCTTCTTGAAAGTTCCTTACAAATATCCAGAGCTAATCTTTCTGCCCCTCCTTTAGCCAGCGAAGGAATAATATGCAAGACCTTTAGTGCCATATAAGATTTATGCTCGTTTGTTTGAGCGCCTGTTCTGAGTTTTAGTATAGAACGGTAACTTAATACTCTCTATTAAGAGTTCAAATCTTCGCCCCATTATTAGCAATGCGAATGATGGGTGAATCCAAGAATAGTATTGCCGGATTTCCCATGAGAAGGTTCGGCACTATTCATTTAGAGTGCTCTTAATCTTCATGAATTTTTTGCGGAACCATTCGCGCGTTCTATACCCTAAAATATACATACTGGGAACTACCAGCAAGGTTAAGAAAGTAGCAGTGATTAATCCGAAAATCATGGTCCAAGCAAGAGGTCCCCAAAATTTTACATTGTCGCCCCCTAAGTAGAAGTGCGCATTAAACTCACTGAACAGCGTTGCAAAATCTAAATTTAATCCGATAGCTAATGGAATCATTCCCAAAATAGCGGCTGATGCGGTAAGGATCACGGGAGTCATACGAGTAGCACCTCCTTCTACCACTGCTTCATCTACTTCCAAGCCGCGCTCGCGCAACTCATCAATAAATTCAATCAGCAGAATTCCATTTCGAATCACAATGCCAGCCAAAGCAAAAATGCCTACCCCGCTCATCACCACCGAAAATTTCATGTGCGTAAATGCAAAGCCCAACGCTACACCAATTAGGGAGAAGAGAACAGTGGTGGCAATAATCAAAGGCTTGACCACGGAGTTAAACTGAGTTACTAAAATCAGGAACATCAAAGCGAAAGCACCAATAAAGGCCACTCCTAAAAAGTTAGAGGTCTCTTGTTGTTGTTCTTGCTCTCCCGTCAATTTAATTTCATACCCTTCCGGAATATTCATGTTGGCGATGAGCTGGTCTATCTGCGGAATTATTTCATTAGCACTGTGCCCCTCAATTAAATCGCTGGATAAAGTGACTACCCGTTTTTGATTTTTGCGATTGATCACACTGATAGAATTATCGTACCGCATCGTAGCAATAGAAGAAATTGGAACTTGACGGAACTGACCGATACTCATATCCATAAAAGACACATTCACATTCATCAGTTGTTCCACTTTCTGCCGGTCTTCGGCTCGTAATCTTAATTGAATAGGCGCATCATCATCTTTGTCGCGAAACTTTGAAATTTCTTTACCGAAAAGAGCTGTCCGCAGTTCAGAAGCCACTTGCCCCAGCGAAATTCCTTCCCGCTGCATTTTCTCTTTATCTAAGTCAATAATAATTTCCGGTTTGCTGATTTGAAGGTCGCTCTTCAATTCTTCTATTCCATCAATATTAGCTCTGTCAATACCGGTTTTTAATTGCTGTGAAAGTTTATCTAAAATCGCAAAATCATCTCCACTTATTTCAATATTGATGGGCTTGCCTACCGGAGGTCCGTTTCTTTCTTTTTCGACTGATATTTCTGCTCCCGGCACTCCGGTTTTAAACTCCTCTCTGATTTTATTCAACCATACCGTTGTATTGGGCTTTAAGCGATCGGCATATTTTTTAAAGGTAACCGTCATTTTACTTTTATTAGGGGTAGCTACTTTATCGGGGTTTTGAGGATCTCCGGCTCCCAAACCTACATTTGTAATTACCGAAGTAACATCGGGATTGTTGTGCCCAATAGCTTCGTACACTCTTTTCTCAATCCCTTTGGTAATAGAGTCGGTCACCATAGCATCGGTTCCCATGGGGAGTTTACAATACACATACACGAAATTCGGATCTCCGTTAGGGAACAGTTCTATCTGAGGTTTACTCAAAAAGAAGATTATCCAGCTAATAATCAAGAGCACAAAAGCGCCAAGTGGTATAATTAAGGGTTTATATCCTTTGATAAAGGATTTAAGAATTCTCCTGTATGCGCTCATCACCCCGGGCCATATCCGAGTTTGCCAAGCGATAATGCCCCGATGGAAAAGGAAATGGTACATCAGCAGCAGAAATATTGCAAACAAAGACAGGTTGCCTAATCCAAAGTGACCGGTGATATAGGATAGCGCTGCAAGAATTCCGAAAATGATAAAGCCCTTGTAATAATCTTTCAGCTTAGAAGTGCGCTCGTGATCTTCCTTTCGCATAAATGAAACAGCAAACACGGGGTTCATTACAAATGCAACAAACAGTGAGGCTCCTAAGGTGAGAATTAACGTAACCGGTAAGTTTCGCATAAACTTTCCGATAATACCCGGCCAGAAAAGTAAAGGGAAAAAGGGAGCCAGTGTAGTGAGTGTGCCGGCTAATACCGGAATAAATACTTCGCCTGCCGCGTACTTGGCAGCTTGCTGAATGCCATAATCGTATTTGTTGTAAATACGGTGTGTATTCTCAATCACTACAATGGCATCGTCCACCACAATACCAAGTGCGAGCAAGAGCGAAAAGAGCACAATCACGTTCATCGTCATCCCTAAGCCCGGCATAAAGATAAATGCCACCATGGTGGCTAAGGGAACCGATAACCCCACAAAAAAGGCATTAGTAAATCCCATAAAGAACATGAGGATGAATACCACAAAAATAAATCCCAGAATAACGGTATTCATCAGGTCGTGTAACTGAACACGAGTGTTTTCAGAGGTGTCACCTGTCACTTTTATCTGTAGTCCTTGCGGAAATCTATTCGCCTTATAATCATTAAGTATTTTATAAATCTGATCGGTAGCATCTATCAGGTTTTCGCCACTTCGTTTGATTACGTTGAGGGTTACCACCGATTTGTTGTCGAGGTGTGCAAAATCCTGTTTCTCTTTAAATCCATCTTCCACTGAGGCGATGTCTTTCAGGAAAACGGTAGTGCCGGTAAACGAACGGACAATTACATTGCCGATTTCTTTTGGGTCTTTAAACTCTCCCGTTACCCGCAAATTTCTTCTAAACTGATCTACCCTCACCTCTCCGCCTGATATATTGAGGTTTTCGCGCTGAATAGTATTTTCAATATCCATGAAAGAAATACCGGCTGCCGTCATTTTATATAAATCCACATTAATCTGGATTTCGCGGTCCATCCCCCCGATAATATCTACCCGGGTAATTTCCTTCATGCTCTCAATGCGGTCTTGTAAATCTTCCGCATAGTTTTTAATCTGATCTAATGGAATGTCCCCTGCCAGGTTTATGTTCATAATGGGTAGCTCGTTAATATCGAACTCTTGCACCTGTGGGTCATCTTTCAAATCGTTCGGCAGGTCTTTTTTTCCTTTTGCTACAGCATCTGTTACTCTTTGTTTGCATAAAGCCGGATCCAGACCGGTGCCAAACTCAACCGTCATAATCGAAACATCGGAAAGTGAATTACTGGTCACCTTTTTCACTCCGTTCAATCCTTTTACCTGCTTTTCGATAGGTTTGGTGATAAGGTTTTCAATATCACCGGGAGTTGCTCCGGGGTAAATCGTAACAATGGAAATGGTGGGCACTACCACATCCGGGAATAATTCCTTCGGCAGATTTCGGTAAATCATTACACCTGCCAAAAAAATCAGTATGGTGAAAACGTAAATACTGGTGGCGTTATCAATACACCAACTTGTAAATTTTAATTCTTTTAAGCGTTCGGTTTTCATCCCTTATGTCTTTACCCTCAGTTTTGTTTAAAACCGAGTTTTTAAAATGCAATTCTTTGTCCGTCCACCACTTCGCTAAAACCAAAAGTGATGATTTGATCGCCTTCGCTCAGGCCTTCTGTTATTACGGTTTCCCCATTGTATTCAAGTCCCGTTTTCACCATGTGTTTCTGCGCAATTTTTACTCCGTCCTTTTCTGCGGCTACTAATACATACAAGCCATCAAGCGATTTCTGTAACACATTTGTAGGAACCGTCAAAGCGTTCTTCACAGTAGCATCATTTATTTTCATCTTGGCAATCATGTTAGCGGCATAATTACTGGTGCCGTTGTTCAGTTTGGCCTCTACCGTAAAGGTTCTGGAGCGGCTGTCAATAGTTTTTGAAACGTAGCTCACCGTAGCCGTAATGGATTTATTGATGTCCGGAAACTCAATCTCTACTTTATCATCTTTTCTCACTTTCCCAAAATCGCTGTCTGCCAATTTAGCTTTCACCGATAACTTATCACTGTTGATGATTCGGATGCCCGGCATTAACTGACTGGGAGCCGCCATGTCACCAATTTTCAATCGCACTTCATCTACTACACCATTAATAGGTGCTTTTATTTTCGTCATTTCTAACTGCGTTTCTTGTGCTTGCATTTGTTTCTCCAGTGCTTCCTTCTGTGTTTTAGCTTGCAGATATTGAATTTCACTTCCTATGTTTTGCTCCCAAAGTCGTTTTTGCTTTTCGTAGGCAGTAGTCGCAAGGTCTAATTGTGTTTGCAAAATTTGAATAGCATTTTTCATGGCAGTAGTGGTTTCCGTAATAGCCAGTAATTGACCTTTCGTCACTCGATCTCCTTCGGTCACATAAATAGCCGTAACAATGCCGGGCTGCTGACAAAGAGCAATGATATCCTCAGCAGCATCTACAGAGCCTTGCACTTCTATGTAATGCTTAAAATCTTCTTTCTGAAGCGCACTTACTTGCACTAACTTGGCTTTCCGCTCTATGGTAAAGGAGGTATCCATCGCGGCTATTTCTTTTTCCAGAACTTCTATCTTGGAAGTGATGTCCTTTAATTGTGTTTTGTATTCGGTTAACTTTTTCTTTTTTGCAGCTAAGTCCTTTTGCTCCCCACCCTCGCAGGCAGTCATAAGTAGTATAACAATTAAAAGGTAACCGATTTTCTGAAATCTCATGGTGCGTATTTTTTTTGATGATTATTTTATTCCCATCGCTTTGTCTAAATCCGCTTTCGCATTTAGCAGGTTCATGGTACTTTGTATTTTTTTAAGTTGATTGGTCACATAGTCCTGCTCGCTTTGCACTAGTTCAAAGCTAGAGCCTACTCCCTCTTTAAATTTGATTTGATTCTTTTTAAAGATTTTCTCACTCAGTGCCACGCTTTTTTGCGTATTCGCCTCATCGGCAATGGCTGAGTTAAGGGTGGTTTGCGCTACTCTGAATTGCAAGTCAGCCCCTTCTTTGAAATGTTCGAAATCGTTTCTGCTTTTTTGTTGTTCTATCTTTGCTTGGCGCACTTGCGCTAACTTTTGACCGGAGTCGAAAATCGGAATCTTCAAACTGAAGCCCACCATTCCCTGATCGAACCACGGGCTTCTTTTCCGGGTATCGCCATCGGGATAGTAATCGGTGGTGGTTTTAAAAATATCTGTGAATTTCTCCGTTTGAGCAGACCAACCATAACTTAAAAAGGCAACTAAAGAGGGGTAGTAATAACTTTTCTTTTGCGCAATATCGTAGCCTTTTAACCGAATAGCTACATCTAATAAATTATACTCCACTCTTTGAGTAACATCAAATTTGTAGTCAGCAGCTAAATTCAGCGAACTCCGCAGCTCATCAATATTATCCTTTAAAATAATGGTATTACTCAAGGGCAATCCCATTTGAAACTTGAGGTTACTTAATGCTACCTCCGTCATTTGATTTTGGAGATTGATCTGGCTTTGCAAGTTCGATTCAATAAGTTCCAAACGGTTCACGTCCAATTCTTCTATTAATCCTTCTTCATAAATCTTTCGGGTGTCAAAGAGCAGTTTTTGAACTAACGTAAGCGTTTCCGACAGCAGTCCTTTAGACTCCTGAGCTGCCTGTGCCTGATAGTAGGCTTTAATAACAGAGTAGCGCACGTCCTGATCGCTCATTTCTTTTGAAAAGTGACTGGTTTTAAGCAGGTCTTTTGTGGCTTTAATACCAAAGAAATAACGCGCATCAAAAACTAATTGCGATACCTGAAGTCCGGCAGATAAACTGTGCGGAAGCAGAAAGGAAATTTTTTGATCTTTTCCTTCTAAGGCACTTTGATAAAGCAGGTTTCTGACATTGGTATCATTCTGAGCCATGTAATTGAACACCTTTGAAGTAGCACTGGAGGTATCGGAAAAAATTTTGGAAAGGCTCGGTATTAATGGGGTTTTGAAATTGTAGTTATAATCTACGCTAGCGCTTATTTGCGGCAAACCCGTACTAATAATCTCCAGGTTTCTCGCTTTCGCTTCATCAATACCCAGGGCAGCATTCTTTGCATCGGTATTATTTTTCAAAGCAAAATCTACTGCTTCTTTCAGGCTAAAGGCCTGTACGGAGTTCTCCTGTGCCTTTGCGGAACCTGCTACAAAAAGTATTAGAAATAGATAGAGAGCTGATTTCATTTGATTCACTTTTTAAAAATGTTTTGTTGCTCCACCAACTTTAACCCTTTGGGGGAAACGATGCCGTGCAGATAGTAATTCAAATACTCTTTATACAGTTTGACAAAAGCGTTACTCTTTACCGGGAACAACTCCTGATTGAATAATACATCTACACCTCCGATGTATATTTTGGAAATAATATCTGCATCCACATCCGCTCTGTATAAGCCTTGTTTCTTGCCATTTAAGATATTTTCGTAAACCCGCTTCAAAACGAAGTCAAACTGATAATGGTTATATAGATTCCAACTTTCGGGATAGTAGCGTTTCAGGTCATGCAAAACGTGGGCGTTAAACTCCTGCATCTGTTTCACAAAGTAATCTGCGATCTTTATCAACTCTTCTATCGAATTTTCTGAACCTTCAATAATTTGCTCTACCTGTATTTTTTCGGTTTGCAAATAGTATTGAACTACCAACTTTACTAAGTCTGCTTTATTCTTTACAAACCGGTAAATTGTTTTTTTACTCATTCCCAACTCTTTGGCGATTTCATCCATCGTCAGCGACTTAATGCCATACTTTCTGAATAGTTCAGTGGCCTTAAGAATCAACTGTTTAACCTGTGGGTTTTCCATGAGCGCGGCAAATGTATATGAACTAAACTTTGGAAACAAAAAAAAGTTACAAAGTTTCCAACGGGATGATTACCCCTGCGGAAAGAGTCGTTTTTGTGTAGGCGGTCTGCTATCTCCGATTGGTGAGGGAAAGAGAAGTTAATGCGACACCACCTTTAGCCCAATAATGGAGCTAATTAAAGTAGTCAGAAAAAGTAATCGCATAAATGTAGCGGGTTCTTTAAACACGAGAATGCCTACGAGCACCGTTCCTGCTGCTCCAATGCCCGTCCACACGGCATAAGCGGTACCTATGGGTAAGGTTTGGGTGGCTTTAATTAAAAGCCCCATACTGATACTGAGGGTAAGTGCAAAAGCCGCATACCACCAATACGTTTCGTTCCCCTCACTCGTTTTCGCTTTCCCCAAACAAAAAGCAAAAGCTGCTTCAAATAATCCTGCCACACAAAGAATAACCCAATTCATACTCTTGATTTTTGTGGCGAAGGTAGGAAATGGCTTGGAGGGAAAGCTCCCAAAGGCTTCTGCCTGAAAGTATAAGAAATTTGAATGTTTGGTGATGTTTTTGCCTTAGACAAGAACAGCGACACCAGGTATCTCTACTGCTGCGGATCTTAGGCAAGCTGAGACATGGCTTGATCTGTTATTTCGACTTTACTGATATTAATCTGAGGTTGAGTCTGCGCCAAGCGACTTAGTTTCTATAAAGTGAGTGAACCGGTGGGATTTATTTTAAGTAATCGCTTACTTTTTTCTTTATACTCTTTTTTATACTGACCCAGGTTTGCTTTTTTAAGCTGACGGGAGCTTCGCTTTCTTCAGCATCTAAAAAATACGTAATAGCGTGAGGAATGCTGATGAGTAATTGTGTATTAGGGTATTTTTCGTTGTAGCTATCAATAAAATCTTGAATGGAATAGTGTTGCAATAGTTCTGCTATATCCCAAAAGTCTTTTTTCTGTGCGCGTTTTAGAATAGCAAAAACTTTCATGGCAATAATATCTTTGTCGCCAAACATTCTTATCCCGTCTTCTATAATCGGTGTGTCAATTTGTTTGAAGAAATAGTGTTTTACCAAATCAACCTTTAATCCATCAATAAATCCGAATACACCGACTCGATTGCTTTTGTAAGTAAACTGCGGGAAATGCCTTTTTATAGCTGTAATTATTTCTTCATTATCAAAGTCGGCAATAGAAAATAAATCAAGATCAACCGAAGTACGATGGCCATACCGAAGAGACAGGCAAGTGCCACCTACTAAAAAAAAATTCTTCAGCTCAGAAATGCTTAAAAGCTTTTTCAGTATATCCAGTGTTGCAGGTTCGACTGTGCTGTGATGTAGCATCGGTAATCAGTTAGTTCATTGCCCAAAACCGCAGCGGCTAGAGAAATTGTTTCTAAAGACAGCCACTTGGCGTTAGTTAATACAATGCGAATTTTTTCATCGCCATAATATCTGCGACAGTTGCGGATGTCCTCTACATCGCCCCGTTCAAACACGCGCTCAATAATAAAATTGGCTTTTGCATCGTAGTCCATTTTTTCATGGTCAACATCCCAAAATATGCGCGTGTTAAATACCGGTTTTGGTTTTTCCCCCATGTTGCGAAGTTAAGAAACTGCTACGTGTTTTATTTCATCTTTCCCTCAACTACTATCGAACTAAGCGGTAAGATCAGATTCCCCATCTGCTCATTCATTGGATAAACCGACTACAATATGGAACATGATATTGGCCGTTGCTATATCTTTGCGGTCAACCATTAAGTAAAAATCAAATTCCCTCTTACCTTTCACCCATGTCATTTGACCGCAAACAACTGAGCAATGAAGAGTTGATACAACTTTATCAACAGCTTTTAAAACCCCGTGTTATAGAAGAGCGAATGCTCAAATTGCTACGGCAAGGCAGAGTAAGCAAATGGTTTTCCGGAATCGGGCAAGAGGCGATTTCGGTCGGGGTAACGGCTGCGCTGGAACCGGACGAATATATTTGTCCCTTGCATAGGAACCTTGGTGTTTTCACTACCCGCCATTGCGATCTGCAACAACTCTTTGAACAGTTTCAGGGAAAGCAAAACGGATTTTCGCAGGGGCGCGAAAGGAGTTTCCATTTCGGTACCAATTCGCATCACATTGTAGGGATGATCTCTCATCTGGGACCGCAGCTTTGTGTAGGTGATGGCATTGCGCTGGCTTCAAAACTTCAGAAAGAGAGTGGACAGGAAGCAAAAATTACGGTGGCTTTTACCGGGGATGGCGGCACCAGTGAAGGTGACTTTCACGAAGCCTGCAACATTGCAGCCGTTTGGGATTTACCTATTATCATTTTGGTAGAGAATAATGGATATGGGCTATCTACTCCGGTTAGCGAACAGTTTCGTTGTAAATACATTGCCGAACGCGCCATTGGCTATGGCATAAAAGGATTAACGATTGATGGTAACAATATTCTGGAAGTGTACCACACGGTGAAAAAACTTCGCGAAGAAATGATCCGCCATCCACACCCTGTTCTTTTGGAATGTATGACGTTCAGAATGCGAGGGCACGAAGAAGCCAGCGGTGTAAAATATGTGCCCAAAGAAATGTTTGATGTTTGGGAAAAGAAAGATCCGGTAGCAACCTACGAAAACTGGTTGATAGAGCAAGAGATTATCTCTCCCGATTATCCCGCTGTCTTAAAATCAGAATATGATAAGGAGGTGCGCCAGGCATTTGACGAGGCAGATAAGCAGCCTGCCATTATCCCATCAACCGAAAAGGAGGAAGCTGAAATTTATGCTCCGCACCAAGTTGAAATCAAAAAACCTATTTCTGAAATACGAAATAAACTTCGGTTGGTAGATGCCGTTTCCGAGGGATTAAAACAATCTATGGAGCACTTCCCTAACCTCGTCATTATGGGACAGGATATAGCAGATTACGGAGGAGTATTCAAAATCACGGAAGGGTTTGTGGAAATCTTCGGCAAAGAAAGAGTGCGCAATACACCGCTGTGCGAATCAGGTATATTAAGTGCTTCGCTCGGCATGAGTATTAAAGGAATGAAAAGCGTGGTAGAAATGCAGTTTGCCGATTTTGTTTCTACAGGATTCAATGCCATTGTAAATAATCTGGCAAAAAGTTATTGGCGTTGGGGTCAACATGCGGATGTGGTCATCAGAATGCCAACAGGTGGCGGAGTGGGAGCCGGGCCTTTTCATTCGCAAAGTAACGAAGCCTGGTTTTTTCATGTACCCGGTCTTAAGATTGTTTACCCCTCTACCGCTGAAGATGCGAAGGGGTTACTGTGCGCAGCCATTGAAGACCCCAACCCGGTGATGTACTTTGAACACAAAGCACTCTACCGAAGTATTGAAGACAAAGTGCCGGGGGATTACTACACACTTGAAATAGGAAAAGCGAAATTGGCCAGCGAAGGCAATGACCTTTCTATTATTACATACGGAGCCGGAGTTCATTGGGCGCTCGAAGAAATCAGAATCCAAAAGGATGAGGAAAATAACTTAAATGCAGACGTACTTGACTTGAGGACACTTCTGCCTTTCGATAAGGAAGCCATTGCCACCACTGTAAAAAGGACGGGGAAAGTTTTAATACTGCACGAAGACACTTTAATAGGCGGCATCGGAGCCGAAATTTCAGCCTACATCAACGAGCACTTGTTTGAATATTTAGATGCTCCCGTTATGCGCTGTGCCTCCTTAGATACTCCTGTACCTTTTGCTATATCATTGGAGAAAAATTTTCTGGCAAAGCAACGCTTACATGCTACTATTCAGGCACTGTTGGCATACTGACTTTGTGCAGATGTATTTTACTTTAGGTTGAATAAAAAGACATACCTTTCGCTAAATCAAATTTATTCCTATGTTTCCTAACCTACTCATCACCGCATTAACTGCATTGTTTCCGCTATTGTTCGGCTTTATTTGGTACCATCCCAAAGTATTAGGCGGTGTACGGATGAAAGCCACAGGAGGCACCGCAGACTCTATGAAAGGAGTCTTCATGGCTTTGCTCTTTGTGCTAACTTATATTTTTAGTTTTTTCATTGCTTTTACACTTCACTTCATCACCATTCACCAATATGGCTTGCAATCTTTAATCATGCCGGAGGAAGGCCATCTGATAGATGAAAATGCCGTAGCCTTAGGCAAGCAAGTATTGAGCGATTTTGGGCAAAGCTTTAGAACCTTTCGCCACGGAGCGATTCACGGAACCATTACCGGCATTTTATTTATCACTCCCATTCTTGGCGTAACCGCCATCTTTGAGAAAAGTGGGTGGAAGTGCTTACTGATAAACGCAGGTTTTTGGATTATTTGTCTTGCCGTAATGGGTGGTATAGTTTGCCGGTTTGGTTAATGGCAATTAATAATAAAAGAGGCGGGAACCAAGCGGTTCCCGCCTCTTTTATTATAGTCTCACTTATTTAGAAACCCGTAATCTCTGACCCACTGCAATAGTGGTGGAAGAAAGATTGTTCAGTTGTTTCAGTTCATCTACCGTAAGGCCGTAAATCAAGGCAATGCGATAAAAGGTTTGCCCTTTCTGAACCGTATGGTATTCGCTTTCCGATACTTTATACTTAGTGCCATCAGGTCCTACTGTTTCCGGTTTTGAAGCAGCAGCATTTTTCGAAACTTCTGCTCTTTCAGAAGAGGCGTTTTCATTTTGCCCTGTAGTTTCCACTATTTTTTTAGAAGAGGAAGAACTTCCTTTCGGGTCTTTGTAATCCGCTGCCAAAGGAGTGGCTTCCTCTCCTTCTTTCAGTAATCGAATCAATACTACCTGATTTGTTTTTACTTCTACATTTGGTGGAAAATCATTCAACAGCAACAAATCCTGCAAAGGCACATTGAAGTGTTCGGCAATGTAGTTAATGGTTTCCCCCGGCTTTACTTTGTATTGTAAAAACTGAGGTAAGCGCTCTTGGGCTATCGCTGAAAAAAATCCCAAAAAGATAAAAGAAATACCAAACAAAAAAGGTCTCAAAGGTTTCATGTTGCTGACTATTAGATTCGCAAGATAAAAATTCTTTTGACTCGAATTCTTTCAGATAGTATTTGTTAAAGTACTGATTGAGATAGGGAGTAATAGAGAATCGGTTGAACTAAATCCTCGCCCCAATATGATGTGAGTTTTATCTGCTTTGTGCGACTACCTGCTTGCCTCTATTGTTTTGGAGAAGCAGAAAATCTCTTTTCGTACCCCATCCATACGAATATAGCCGGCAGCAAAATCACTACCAACATACATACCGGCTGCACAGTATGATGCTCTGCAAATGTTGTCTCTAAGCATACAGTGTGATAAGCAAAAGGATAAAGCATAGAGATACCGTAGCCGTATAAACGAAACTTAAGATTACCCGTAAAGAAGAAAAGACATAATGTGTAACTGATTAAATGAATCACATGTGACCAATTTGATTCGTTACTGAAGTGATCGATTAAGCCATACAGATGAACACCAATGCAGATGATGAGAAATAAGGTGAGGGTAGATTTTAAAAATATTTTCATGGCAGAGAGGTAGTATTTGGAAGCAGCAATTTCTAAAATCTTATCCATTTGCGCCATAAGCATTTACAACAACCCCATATTGTAAATGGGAAATCTTCGAAGATATTACTTCACTTTATCTATGATTCCTGTCGTGCTGAATCCTTCCAGAAAAGGTATGGTGCACACCTTTCCTCCGTTGCCTTCCACAAAGTCGGCACCGACTATCTGCTCTTTCTGCCAATCACCCCCTTTTACTAGTACATCAGGCCGCAGCGCATGTATCAGTTTTTCAGGAGTGTCTTCATTGAAAATAACTACGGCATCAATAAATATGTTAGCTGCCAGCATTTGAGCGCGCGTCTGTTCGTTGTTCAAAGGACGAGACGGTCCCTTCAGTCTTTTTACCGAAGCATCAGCGTTTAGACCAACTACAACGCGGTCACCCAATGCCGCACAACCGGATAGCAGTTGTAGATGACCCGGATGCAATATGTCGAAACAGCCATTCGTAAAAACTACTGATTCCCCCAAGGTGCGCCAAAAGGCGGCACGGCTTAGTAATTCTTCTAACAAGAAAATCCTGCTGCTTATTTTTTTATCCGACATGCAGCTTAGTTTTTAGGGTTGCGTATTTAACGCGGGCTTGCGATTCATTATTGCCAGCAGAATTAGTGAAATTATCCCACCAATTAAAATGGAAGCCATTTGTGCTGCCCACACTACCGATCCAAAGGCATATCCAATAGTGGCATTGACTCCATATAACAATAGTACCTGTTGTAGAAATAGGGGATATACTCCAATACCTCCCGGTGTAGCTACGATAGCAAAACCTCCAAAGAAAAGACAGGCCATTCCGGCAAATAAACCAAGACCTTGAGTTTCGGGTAGTGCCGGAAAACTCAGGAAGATCATTAGGAAATAACAAACCCAAATAAAGACAGAATGAAAAAGAAACTCCCAAGGACGTTTCAGATTTTTAATACTCTTAAGCCCTTCAGCGAAACCGAGTAATCTTTCCTTGGCGATCTCTCTCAACTTTTTAAATCCGTATTTGCGCTGGATATATATAGCAGTAACTATCAAAGCCACCGCCACCCCCACTATCACAATCCATTTGGTGAAATCGGGGGAAGTAGTGGCCACCGCTTGTTTATTCAACACATTTTTTTCAAAAAAGGCAAATAGACGATCATATTCTACTAATAACACCACACTACCTACAATAAGAATGGAAATCAGATCTACAAAACGCTCTACTACCATGGTACCGATAGATTTATCAAGGGGCACATTTTCATACCGAGCCAATATACCACAGCGAGTAATTTCTCCCAGTCTGGGGAAAAACAGGTTGAAGAAGTACATCATCATCACTGAAAAATAGGTATTCCGAAATCTTGGTTTGTGGCCGGTTGGTTCCAATAATTGCCGCCATCTTTGAGCACGACTGAAATTGGACAACAATCCCAACATGGGAGCCAGAATAATCCAAAAGTAATTAGCCCTTTTAAAGGCATCAATAGTATCTTGCTTTTGGTCGGGTGTCATTTTGCTGACAAACCAAAACACTAAGGCTATTCCCAAACCCAAGGACACTGATAGCTTGAGAAAATTCAGCAGCAGTTTTTTCAAGATTTATTCAGTAATTTGATTGGAGCTGTTCACATGCACCGTTACCGGCACAAAGGTCTTATACTCATCTGTGGTAACCATGCAATAAGAAATAATTATTACCATATCCCCTACTGAAACCTTGCGGGCAGCAGGACCATTTAAGCAAATAACGCCTGACCCGCGCTCCCCCTTTATCACATAGGTTTCTAAGCGCTCGCCATTATTGATGTTTACTATTTGCACTCGCTCATGCTCTACGATATTAGCGGCTTCCATCAAATTCTCATCAATGGTTACACTTCCAATGTAATTCAAATCAGCCTGGGTAACAATAGCCCGGTGTATTTTCGACTTATATACAGTTAGCATCATAGCGGGGCGAAAGTAAATTAATTTTAAAAATGCAATAGCGGGAACAGTTGGAGTAATTGCAAAATCATTTTTTTGGGGGGCAAAAAGCTAATTCAACAGCATATTGTCAATTAGTCTTACGCCTCCAATCCAAACTGCGGTAAGCGCCACCATTTTTTCTGTTCTTCTTCTCACCGGTTTCAGTGTGGCGGCATTTCGGATGGCAAAATACTCGGGAGTAATTCCCTTTATTGCCAGCAGGCGGGCGAAGGCTTCTTCTTCTAACCCCTTGATCGTTTTAGATGGTTTGGCAGATGCAGTTTTGATTCCTTTCAAGGTTTCAGAGATTTTGACAGCTAACATCCGCGACTTTTTATCTAACCTGACATTCCGCGAACTCATCGCCAATCCATCGCGCTCACGTACTATGGGACATACCATTAAGTGCGCACCAAATCTCCGCTTCTTAATCAGTTGGCCGACTATTAATTGCTGCTGATAATCCTTCTGCCCCATAAAGAGAAAGTCAGGCTTCACGATCCGTAACAGCTTTTCAACAATCTGTGCCATACCCGCAAAATGTCCCGGCCGGTGTTCTCCTTCTAACGTTTTAGCGGTAAAACCAAAATCAATTTTCTGCGGATCAGATAACCCGTTCGGATACATTTCTTTTACCGTTGGAATAAAAAGCACATCGCAGCCAACCGACAGCAAAATATCCATATCGGCTGCCAAAGTGGAGGGATAATTCTGAAAATCGGCCGGGTCATTAAACTGGGTAGGATTCACAAAAATGCTGCAAACCGTAAGTTCTGCGGTGTTTTGCGAAGCTTTTATCAGCGAAATATGACCCTGATGCAGGGCTCCCATAGTGGGTACAAAACCTATTTTTAAACCTTGTTTTTTACACCTTAGCAAGTATTTATCAATGCTTTGTGCATGTTTGAAAACAATCATAAGTATAGCTCCTTAACAAGATAAGAGAAGATTATTTTGGGGTTTTTCGGATTTTTGTTATTATCTTTGCAGACCGTTTTGAAAGAGCACACTTTCCGGAATTATTTTTCACACTTCAAATCAAATCAATAATATGGAAAAAAAGAAAATCTTAATTGTTACGCAGGAGATGGATCCGTATTTGGCTATAACCGAAGCATCGAAGATTGCCAATGAACTTCCTAAGTATATGTTGGAAAGCGGTATGGAAATAAGGGTGCTGATGCCCAAATTCGGAACTATCAATGAAAGGCGGCACCGGTTGCATGAGGTAGTTCGCCTGTCCGGTATCAATGTTATTATTAATGATGAGGATTACCCTTTAGTGATAAAGGTAGCTTCCTTACCGGGTGCCCGATTGCAGGTTTACTTTCTTGACAATGAAGATTTCTTCAAACGCAAGCTCGTTTTCCATGACGAAAACAACAAGTTCTTTGAAGACAATTCCGACCGTATGATTTTCTTCTGCAAAGGATGTTTAGAAACAGTTAGAAAATTTGGATGGTCTCCGGATATTATTCATTGCTTCGGATGGATGACCAGTTTGATTCCGATGTATCTGAAAACGACTTATAAGGACGATCCTATCTTCACCAATACCAAAGTTGTTTACTCTGTATTTGACAATGAATTTAAGGATAAACTAAAGAGCGATTTCACTACTAAACTGGCCATCAGTGAGGATATTTCTAAAAAGCACATTGACTATTTCAAAGCAGGTGACAACACCAGTCTGCTTATTGGCGGCTCTCATTTTGCCGATGCCTTAGTGATAGGCGATATTTTAGATGCCAAAGTTTCCAGCCATTTGAAGAAGACCAAAGGCAAGAAGGTTTTGAAAATAGAATCGAAGGTAGAAACCCCGGTTCAGGTATTTGGCGACTTCTACCAAAATATCATAAGCAACTAAGCGTTTATGGGTTTTATTGTTTTATTTGCGCAGTGATATCCCGAAAGTTTAAAACATTCAGACATATAGCACCAGCCATCATTTTAAGCTGGTGCTTATTTTATTTTACAGGGTGCAAAAACCCTGTCATTCACGATACGGACTTACTCACCGGAGACGACAATCTTAACCTTGCAAAAGACACTCTTTATGCACAGGCCTTTTCAGTATTTGAACAGCCGCTGAGTTCAAATGCTGTCAGTGCAGGGGTTCTCGGAAATTTTAGCGACCCTAATTTTGGCACCACTTCTGCCGGGTTTTATGCGCAGTGCCGGCTCAGTAGTAATAACGTATCTTTTGGGGCACATCCGGTGCTGGACTCTGCGGTTCTCACCTTGCGATATGCCGGCAACTATGGCAAATGCGACCAACCCACACATCTTGTAGTGTATGAACTCAATCAAGATTTGGTTGATTCTGTTGCCTACAAAACCAATGATGCTTTACAAGTGAATGGAACTGCTATCGGACAACTGAACGGATTTGTTCCTGATTTTAAAGATAGTGTTTACGTGTTGGGCTTGGCTTACGAACCACATATCCGAATTCCTTTAACTACCGCATTTGGAAATAAGCTGTTGCTGACAGATACTTCCAACTTGGTAGATAATACAGCCTTCCTCAATTTTTTTAAAGGATTTTATGCTACTACTTCCGCCAGCCCGACCGGGAACGGCATATTGTCTATTAACTTATTGTCTTACCTCAGTAAAATCTCTTTGTACTATCACAACGATACCGATGACTCTTTGAGTTATGATATTCCTGTAGCCGGGGTTACCGTCAATCACTTTGATAATGTATATACCTCTGCACCGGTATATTCTTCTGTCAATAACCCAAACCCTGCGGGAGAAAGCAAGATGTATTTGCAGGGAGGCGCAGGCGTAAAAGGCAAACTGCTTTT
Source organism: uncultured Chitinophaga sp. (assembly GCA_964597415.1). GTDB lineage: Bacteria > Bacteroidota > Bacteroidia > Chitinophagales > LD1 > Bog-950. Next base: position 9,708 of record CAZQYO010000007.1, on the reverse strand, counting down.
CCCTGATTTTGACAGTCTGCCAAAAAATATTGCCATCAACAAAGCGGAACTACTTATTTCCCAATCGGAAGGGGATACGGCCTACCCCGCTCCGCTCTTGTTGGATCTATTTAGAATAGACCAAACCGGTACGGCTCAGAAATTAGAAGATGACGGACTGATCCATTTTGGTGGAGTTCAAGTAACTGAGTCTGTCAATGGCGAAAATATCAGCCGGTATCGTTTTAATATCACGAAATATTTCCAGCGGTTAATTGAAGGCACCTATCCCAATAATGGATTTTACCTGCAAATTTTGGGGGCTAATTCAAATTCCGAAAGAGTAGTAATTGCCAACTCTACTTCAAATGAAAATTACCGAATAAATTTGGTAGTTACTTACACTAAACTTTAGGACTCATGTGTGGAATTGTAGCTTACATCGGGCATCGAGAAGCCTATCCTATTTTAATTAAGGGATTGAAAAGATTGGAATACCGCGGTTATGACAGTGCCGGAATAGCGTTGCTGAATGGCAATCTCAACATCTATAAGAAAAAGGGAAAGGTGGCTGATCTGGAAGAGAAGGTAATGGGGAAAGATGTTTCCGGCTCTTTGGGAATGGGGCATACCCGCTGGGCTACCCATGGCGAGCCTAACGATGCCAATTCTCATCCCCATATTTCACAATCGGGAGATATTGCCATCATACACAATGGAATTATTGAAAACTATGCCACTCTAAAAGAGGCCTTGCTAAACAGAGGGCATACATTTTCGAGCGATACCGATACCGAAATTCTGGCTCACCTGATTGAGGACATCAAGCAAAACACCCATTCTACTCTCGAAGAAGCCGTGCGCTTGGCTTTGCACGAAGTCATTGGTGCTTATGCTATTGTTATTGTTTCAAAGAACGACCCCACCAAACTTATTGGTGCCCGAAAAGGATCTCCCTTAGTGGTGGGCATTGGTGATGGAGAATTTTTTATGGCATCAGATGCTACGCCAATTATTGAATACACCAAAAACGTTTCGTATTTGAATGACGGAGAGATAGCTTACATTAAAGATGGCACACTGACCGTAAAGACTATTGACAACGTAGAAAAAGCGCCTTACATCCAGACCTTAGAAATGAATCTGGAATCTATTGAGAAGGGAGGGTATGAGCATTTTATGTTGAAAGAAATTCACGAGCAGCCGAAATCCATTTACGACTCTCTGCGAGGGCGCTTCGATCCCGTCACGGCTACCTTTGCCATGCGCAGTTTAAAGGAATATGAAGGGAAAATTAAAAACCTGAACCGTATTATCATTGTAGGGTGCGGCACCTCCTGGCATGCCGGTTTAGTAGGGGAATACTTGTTTGAAGATATTGCCAGAATTCCCGTAGAAGTAGAATACGCCTCAGAATTTCGCTACAGAAATCCGGTAATCAATGGAGATGATTTAGTCATTGCTATTTCTCAATCTGGCGAAACCGCAGATACCCTGGCAGCGATAGAATTAGCCAAAGAAAAAGGGGCGACCATTTTCGGCTTGTGCAATGTAGTGGGGTCCTCTATACCACGCGCTTCTCATGCCGGAGCTTACACTCACGCAGGCCCCGAAATAGGAGTTGCCTCCACCAAAGCATTTACTGCGCAGGTAGCGGTATTAACGCTGTGGGCACTTGGCTTTGCCGAGTTGAGAGGGAAAACTACCAAACAGCATTTGAGAGAAGCCTTCTCCC
>CAZQYO010000007.1:0-7984 GCA_964597415.1 uncultured Chitinophaga sp. | reverse complement strand
TTAGAAGCCATTATCGAGAAAGTAGAGCGAACACTCCAGTGCGAAAGCAAAGTGATTGAACTCGCAAAAGTATTTAAGAACGCCCGCAATTTTCTATACTTAGGCAGAGGGTACGGATTCCCCGTTGCCTTAGAAGGGGCACTTAAACTCAAAGAGATTTCTTACATCCATGCCGAAGGTTACCCTGCCGCTGAAATGAAGCACGGCCCTATTGCGCTGATAGATGAAGAAATGCCGGTGGTGGTCATCGCTACCAAAGGTAATATCTACGAAAAGGTAATCAGCAATATTCAGGAAGTAAAAGCCCGTAAGGGCAAAATTATCGCCATCGTCACAGAGGGAGATACTAAAGTAGCCGACATGGCTGACTACTCGATCGAAATTCCTGAAACGATAGATTACTTAGAGCCTTTAGTTTCTACTATTCCGCTACAACTTTTATCTTACCATATAGCTGTTTTGCGTGGCTGCAATGTTGATCAGCCGAGAAACTTAGCTAAGTCCGTCACGGTAGAATAAGCAGAGCATCTTCCTAAAATCAAATTCTTTAGTCAATCAGGTGTTCAGTTACCGGCTTGCCGCGCAGTTTGTTTTTCTACCACCGGCTACAGCACTTATCGAAAGCAGCAAACTTTCAATCCGTGTATAGGCCTATTCAAAATCGTCTAATATCCTGCATCTGAGAGGCACTATGGCAACCACTCGATTTATAGGATAACACCAAACACAAAGATTTTCAAATACTTGGCGCCTTACTGTGCTCACCTTGGGCACATCACTCTCCCACGGGCGTTCGTGCTGTAGCGCATTTTGCTGACAAGGGTTAAAAGCCAATAGCGAAATAAAATCCTCCATTATCTATGCTTCGCCATGCGCTGTGTTAACATCGCGACCAGCAATAGAGCCTTGTTATCCACAAAAAGCCACCTGTTTGTCAACATTTCTCGACTTTTTAAAGATTTACTCCTTGTTACGGAGTAGTTACTCCTACTTACGGAGTAATTACTCTTACTTAAGGAGCACTTACTCCTACTTAAGGAGTTCTTACTCCTACTTAAGGAGTTCTTACTCCTACTTAAGGAGCACTTACTCTTACTTAAGGAGTTCTTACTCCTACTTAAGGAGTAGTTACTCCTACTTAAGGAGCAAAAGGGGATAATTAGGGACTAAAACCCTTATTTTGGGTTCTTTAACCCCGCCTCCGGGGCTGTAAAGGAGCTGTGGAGGCAAAAAAACAACCGATAGGATAGAATTAAGAATAAAAAAACCTCACTGGTACGAGCGCCCGCTCATGCCTACACAGCCGAAAAGAAGAATATTGCATCAATTAAAGGCTTTAGCCAAATTTCTATTTCCGTTTAGTGATTCTGTTTTGGCTAAAGCCGATTGGGGATTTTTCTCTTTCCGTCAGCTAAAGCAGAGGGCAATGAATTTATATAGGGGTGTTCTCTGCGATGAAGAATTGCGAATGGCCAATGGAGAATTAGAGAAAAGGTCAAGGCCTCAACAAGCGCTACAGCACAGCCGCCCGTGGGAGAGTGATGTGCCCAAGGTGGGCGCAGTAAGGCGCCATCTGTTTATAATTTCCACTTTTTCTAACAGTACCTTTTAAAGCAGGGAAGTGCGTGAATCCATCCCGGGATTATGAAAATACCCCAAAGAGCCGGCTCCGGTTTTAACTGATTTTTGACCAAATCTTCTCTTTCGAATGTTCTCTTAAAAAATTTAGCAAGGGCTGATGTTCTGCTTTCAAAAGAGCCGGATCTCCCTCTATGATTTGTTGGGCGGTTTTGCGAGCGGCTTCCAATATATTACCGTCTAAGGCGAGGTCGGCCAACTTTAAGTTGAGCATCCCGCTTTGGCGCGTGCCCTCAAGGTCACCGGGGCCGCGCAGTTTCAAATCTTCCTCGGCAATTACAAAGCCATCGTTGGTTTGGCACATGACCGTGATGCGCTGTTTGCTCTCGTTCGATTGCTTGTTGCCGGTCATCAGCAGGCAATATGATTGATCGGCTCCGCGCCCCACGCGACCGCGCAACTGATGCAACTGCGCCAGCCCAAAACGCTCGGCATTTTCAATCACCATTACACTGGCATTGGGCACGTTTACGCCTACTTCAATCACGGTGGTAGCAATCATGATTTGTGTTTCATTTTTTACAAAGCGCTGCATTTCAAAATCCTTATCGGCAGGGCGCATTTTACCATGCACGATACTGATCTGATACTTAGGTTTGGGAAATGCCCGCGATATACTTTCATAGCCATCCATCAGGTGTTTTAAATCAAGCATTTCGCTTTCTTCAATCAGCGGGTACACGATGTACACCTGTCTGCCTTTTTCTATTTCATCGCGGAGAAAGCCAAAAACCTGCATTCGCGAAGCATCGGTGCGGTGAATAGTTTTAATGGCTTTGCGCCCGGGAGGCAGTTCGTCAATGATAGAAACATCCAGATCACCATATACGGTCATGGCCAATGTGCGCGGAATAGGGGTAGCCGTCATTACCAGAATATGCGGAGGGTTGTCGTTTTTTGTCCATAAGCTGGCTCGTTGCGCTACCCCGAAACGGTGTTGCTCATCAATCACCACCATGCCGAGGTTTTTGAAAACAACCGTGCCTTCAATCAAAGCATGAGTGCCTATCACCAGGTCAATGTTTCCCTCGGCTAAGTTGGCCAAAATATACTTTCGGGCTTTACCTTTCACGCTGCCGGTAAGCAGCGCTACTTCTATCTTTAACCCACGGAGCATTTCAACGATGCTCTCGTAGTGTTGGTTGGCGAGAATTTCAGTAGGTGCCATTAGGCAGGATTGAAAACCATTGTCAATAGCCATAAGCATAGTGAGCAGCGCTACCACGGTTTTGCCGCTGCCCACATCGCCTTGCAACAGACGGTTCATTTGCGTGCCCGACAGGGTGTCTCTTCGTATTTCTTTGAGTACTCTTTTTTGTGCTCCCGTTAATTCAAATGGGAGAGACTCTTTGTAGAAGCGGTCAAATTTGTTGTCAATTTTCTCAAAAACAAAACCCTTGACCATCTTACCGCGATTGGCTTTTGCTTTTAGCAGTTGCAACTGAATCAGAAACAGCTCTTCAAATTTGAGTCTGCGGATGGCCTCGTTGAGCAAGGCTTCGTTTTTCGGAAAATGAATATTCACGAGAGCCTCGTAGCGCGAAATCAAACGGTACTGTTGCCACACCTCAGCGGGGAGAAACTCCGGCACTTCCCTTTCGGTTAACTGTGTAAGCAGGGAATGGGTGAGCTTGGTGATACCCTTCGAGTCAAGATATTTTTTCTTTGCCTTTTCAGAGGAGGAATACACCGGCTGTAATCCTTTTCCGGTGGCTTTTATTTCTTCTGCAAATATTTCTACTTCCGGGTGCGGGATATTATACTCGCCATTGAACAGATTGGGTTTGCCAAAAATGAGATACTCGGTATTTACTTTCAGCGACTTCAAAATCCAGTCGGCTCCCTGAAACCACACTAACTCAATTTCGCCAGTCTCATCTCTGAAAGTAGCCATCAAGCGTTTCTGCCGCCCGGCACCTAATTGCCGAAAGCCGGTAATTGTTCCCTTTAGCTGAATGTACTGAGTGAGCGGAGTAATCTCTCTAATCTGATGAATAATACTGCGATCTACATACCGGAAGGGGTAGTATTTGAGCAAATCTCCAACTACTTGAATCTCCAATTCCTTACGCAACAGTTCCCCGCGCTGTGGGCCAACGCCTTTAAGGTATTCGATAGGAGTTTGTAATGCAGCAGACATGAAGAATCAGGCTAACCGGTTGAAAATCCAAATTTAGAATTGATTACAAGATGGCGCAGACTATTGCTTCGGCTTAAAATAAAAATCCTTATAGTTTCTGAGCAGTTTGCCAAAAACGTAGTACTGAACTACGGCAAAGTCGGTGTCGTTCAGCGAAGCGTAATAATGGTCTATATCGTGACTCAGTTCCTCGCCATTCAAATCAAATTGCGCTTTGCTGCGCTTGTTGAGCGGCAGATAAAACAGATTCACCGCTTTTACCGAGCCGTCTTTTTTAGTGATGCGAAAACGGCAATACGGAGTGGTGTTCAGGATAGAATCTTTTTGGCTATTACTGTTTTCAAAGGCCTCGATATAAATAGGATTGTAAAAAGAGAGATACTGCTTTACATATTTCTGCTCGTAAGGAGAATTTATCCGGTATTTTTCATCGAGAGGTGCTACCGCGAAAGAGTCATCGGCTACGCGAGTAATGCGGAATGAATGGTTTGGGTCATAGGGATATTCTACACTCAGTTTTGCAATATCGCTTACCGATTCGTTGAAAGCAATGCGGGTGCGCCAGTTTTGTTCATCAGTATTAAAGCGGGGGGTCAGGTAGCCGTTGTAGCCGGGCAAATAAGTGATGTGAGGGCGCGATGCCGGTTTTCCATCCATTTCTAACAGCATGTAAGTGCCTCGGCTGTCCACGGTGGGGCCACCGACATAGTACACTTTTGAAGGTTGATCGCCTTTCTTAAATACCTGCACTTTTACATTATCTGCCATCAATTCACGAATCACATTGTCATGCCCGTTATGCGGCACCGGAGCTAATGAAGTAACTCGGTTAATCGCTTCGAGCAATAGCTTTATTAATTCGTCACGAGCTTCGTACTTGCCATTTACTAACCAGATGTTGCCCTGCTTAGTGAGTTCTAAATGTTTCTTTTCGGTATCGTCTAAAATAATTTTGGTGATGTTTCCTTTCACCGCAAAATCTCCTTCGCGCTGATTAATGCTTTCAGCCGATTGACGATTAATATACCAGCCTATGGCCACTACAAATACAATAATGATTGCTACGTAAGGAAGGTATTTTTTCATCAGTTGCTAAGTAGTATAATTTTTTGCAGAGGAGGAATTTATCGCTGTCACAGAATTGTAAGTTTTAGAAATATTTTGGAACTGAAAATCTCCCTTCACTGCCGGCACACAAAGGGGGAGCGAATAGGTCCAAATGTTTATCTGCGAGGGCAAAGGAGATAGGTTTAAAATGAGTTGCTCCAAAGAAAGAATTAAATGCTACTGAAGTTGGTTGCCGCAAAAATATCAGGCAGCGTATTTCTTTTTGCGGTAATAGCCAAAGCCTAAGCCGAACAGCATAACCAGCCCTATGGGCAGTGCCATATTGATAAGTTGCCATTTCAATTTTTCGTCTTCTACTTTTACACTGTTCAGCATACGAAGTTTTACTTCCTTATTTCTTGTTTGCAAAATGCCGCTTTCATCTATAAGGTATTCAATGCAGTTGAGAATAAAATCTTTGTTGGCAAATTGCTGGCGGGTGTACATGTAATAGCCCAAGGGATAAGCCGAACTGTCGCTGCGCACTTCACTGCGTATAATATCTCCATCTGCAATTACAATCATGCGGCTTTTCGGACTTTGCTCTTTGAATTTGAGTGTGGCAACCGTATCGGTAGCCGAGAGATATTCGGGCGCTAAACGATTTTTATAAACACTTTCAAATTGACCTTCTAACAGCACTGCCACCGGAATATCGGGTTGATTGAAATAAGCAGGGTTGGGTTTGCTTTGCAGAATTCCGAAGTGTACGCGACTGGGTGCTAACTGTGCTTTTGCATTAGCCGAAGTATGTAGTAAGATAGTTTTATGCACTTCCGGATTTTTTACGGTGTCAATGCTGCTTGCAAAAAACGCGGCTACGGGGTCCAAGTTTCGAACTATCGCATGGTTATTATCAGACACTAACAAAGGGAAATAATACCACGGAAACATTTCTGTTTGCGGGGCATCACCCATTTTGCCCACCACTAAGGGAATCGGGTTGTTCAGGTTGATGTCCTGTAACACATCGGTATTTACGCGCACCCCATACTTAAACAACATATCGTCTAAATTGAGATCCTTGCCGATAATAAACTGTCCGGTGGGGTTCATGCGCAAGCTGTCCATAGAGGCGTTAGTTCCATCCAATAGCCACAACACTTTTCCTCCGTGCATGATGTATTGGTCTATTTTGTATTTGTCCTTTTCACTAAATGCGCTTTCCGGTTTAGCAATGACTATTTCATCTAACCGCTCCGGAATATAATAGTTGGTGCTTAAATCAAATTCCTTTACCTCGTATTGCAGGCTGACTAAGGTTTGGCGAATGTCTGCTGTTTCTAAATTATCGAGTTCGCCATTTCCGGTAACGAAACCAATTCGCGGAGGGCGGTACTGAGTGAGTTTTTCTATAGCGTTGGCAAATTTGTATTCGAGCAATATCACAGAGTTGTTCAGAATTTGCTGAGGAGCAAAACCAATTTGATTTTCGAGCAGATTCACGGCAATTTCTCTCCCTCCGTAAGTAACAATGGCTCCGGGAAAAATCAACTGCTGCTTAGTATCTGTTTTCGATTTAGTAGTGAGGTTAGTAGGCGACAGGCCGCGCTGAATCAAATCGGTCATCAGGGCTTTTCGTTCATCCAAGTTTTCAATCGCCATCGGATCCACAAAAGAGAAATCAATATTGCGCCCACCGTATGCCTGAAACTCCTTGAGCATGTTGCGGGTAGATTCTTTCAGTCGGGTAAACCCGGCATTCAAATCACCCGACAGATATACCTTAATGGTGACCACATCTTTCAGGTTCTTGACCATCTTTTCAGTAGGCTCCGAAATCGAATAGCGCTTTTCAGCAGTTAAATCCCAGCGGAAATACCAAAAACGCGCCACCACATTCAGCAATATCAAAATAACAATCATCAACCCCATGCGGATGAAAGCATCTCTGCGATTGAGCAGAATATTTTTTTGACGTTTTACCATCTTCTGCCGGCCAAGGTCGTGCGAGTGAAAAGAATAAAGAGAGAAATAAGGCTAAGGAAATACACCACATCGCGGCTATCCACCACGCCTTTGCCCATAGCATCGTAGTGGGCACTCATGCCCAGCGATTCCACTAAGTAATCGCTCTTGCCTACAAAAATTCCGAATTGTGAAATGTAATCAAAAGCCAGATAGAGGAAGAAGCAGAGAAACACGCCTGCAATAAAAGCGACAATTTGGTTAGAGGTAATGCTGGAGCAAAAAATACCTATAGCGACAAACACTGCCCCGAGAAAAAACAAACCGAAATAAGAGCCGATGATACCTCCCACATCTACATTACCTACCGGTGAGGCCAGCAAATAAATGGTAACGAAATAGACCACAGTGGGCACAATAGCAAAAAACACTAAGAGCAAAGCGGCAAAATATTTTCCCAACACAATCTGCAACTCAGTAACCGGGCGAGTGCTCAACAACTCAATAGTGCCGGTATGTATTTCCTCGGCAAATGAGCGCATGGTAATGGCCGGAATCAAGAAAATAAAAATATACGGAGCTATATAAAAATAAGAGTCAAGCGTAGCATAATTAGAGTCAAGAACATTTGTATCGGGAAAAATCCACATAAAAAGCCCTAACACCAACAGGAACACGATAATAGCGATATAGCCAATCAGCGAACTGAAAAACTGCCTGACTTCCTTTTTAAATATGGCGAACATAGGTTAGTTAATAGTCATTACCCCGCAGGCGATAGTCCGCAAAAGAACTTTCTCGAATGTGGAAGTACAGGCGCGAATATAAAGGAATAGTTTGCCGCCAAAAGATGCTATGCCCCATTTCACATTCTTTGAGGAAGATAAGTATGGGCGTATCTCCGCTTTAGTCGGGCACCTTATGAGAAGAGAAAAACAGACTTTACACCTATTCCCCCTCGCCTTGCGTTTTTGCAATCAGCATTAGGGATAGGTGCGTGTTTAATAAAACAAAAAATAAAAAATACTTGGCGCCTTACTGCGCCCACTTGCGGCACATCACTCTCCCACGGGCGTTCGTGCTGTGGCGCTTCTTTCTAAAAGACCGTAACTCAAAGTTTTCATTTCAATCTACCTTTTCACATTCGCTATTCGAGATTATAGATTACCAACTACCCAAGTGTATAGCCCA
>CAZQYO010000006.1:23134-28194 GCA_964597415.1 uncultured Chitinophaga sp. | reverse complement strand
ATGGTGCGTTTGGGATTGATGAACCTGATGATGCACGGCATTGACGAACCGAAAATTGACTACAAAGACACGCTCAGCAAAAGTTACAATGAAGACAGCCAATTTGATATTGTGATGGCAAACCCGCCCTTTACAGGGAACATTGACAAAGGCGATATTAATGAAGGGCTAAAAATACCAACAACTAAAACCGAATTGCTTTTTGTAGAACGCATTTTTAACATGCTGAAAATGGGCGGAACGGCTGCGGTGATTGTGCCGAGTGGTGTGATACAAAACAGCGGAAAAGCATTTGAAGCGCTGCGTAAAATGCTGATAGAAAAAACGGAATTGAAAGCAGTGATTGCCATGCCGAGCGGAGTGTTTAAACCTTATGCAGGCGTAAGCACGGCTATTTTGATTTTTACCAAAGGCGGAGAAACAAATCATGTTTGGTTTTACGATATGCAGGCAGACGGTTATAGTTTAGATGACAAACGAAACAAAATAGCAGAAAGCGATTTACCGGATATTGTAGAAAAATATCATCAGCGAACATCTGCGGAATCTGCGGGAGATAGAAAACAAAAACATTTCTCTGTGCCGAAAAAGGAAATTGTAGAAAACAACTACGACCTGAACCTGAGCACCTACAAAGAAGAAGTGTATGAAGAAGTAAGCTATGAAAAACCGAATGTGATTTTCGGAAAATTGGAAAACATTGAAGCCGATATTCAAAAAGGATTGGCAGAGTTAAAAGAGTTGATGTGATGCAGGTTAAGTTATCTCAAATATTAAGTTCACTTGAAAGTGGTGGAAGACCTAAAGGAGGAGCATCGCTTGATAATAAAGGTATTCCATCTTTAGGGGCGGAGCATTTAGATAGTAATGGTGGGTTCAATTTTAAATCTGTCAAATACATTCCTGAAGATTATTTCAATGGATTGAAAAATGGAATCATTGAAAAGGAGAATATATTGATTGTAAAGGACGGAGCAACAACAGGAAAGGTAAGTTTCGTAACCGAAGATTTTCCTTTTGAAAAAGCGTCAGTAAACGAGCATGTATTTCTATTAAAGATTGACAAAGCAAAGGCGTATCCAAAATTTGCCTTTCATTATTTGAAATGTCCACAAGGTCAAAGAGACATTATGCGAGATTTCAGAGGAGCAACTGTTGGTGGAATTTCAAGAGGTTTTGTTGATTTTGTAAAGTTTGAACTACCACCACTTCCCGACCAACTCCACATCGCCAATCTCTTAAGCAAAGCCGAAAACCTGATAGCCCAACGCAAAGAAAGCATCCAGCTACTGGATGATTTTTTGAAAAGCACGTTTTTGGAGATGTTTGGAGACCCGGTGAGAAATGAGAAGGGGTGGGAAAAAGATAAAGTAATTTCTTACACTGATTGCATTGTTCCTGGTCGTGACAAACCAAAATCATTCACAGGAAATGTTCCTTGGTTTACTACGGAAGATTTAATTCATAAAGGTTATGTAACTAAATCAAAGAAAGGATTGGGGCTTAGTAAAGAAGAAATAAACGAAGTTCGAGCAAGAGTTATTCCAGCCGAAAGTGTTTTGATAACGTGTGTGGGTGACCTAGGGATTGTTTCCGTTTGCAAGGAAGATTGTGTTGTGAATCAACAGCTACATGCATTTATCTGTAAAGATGAAATCAACAATCTCTTCTTAATGTATGCGTTAAGTTTTCAGACCAACTTCATGTATAAAAAAGCTACTTCAACAACAGTTCCTTACATGAATAAAACGACATGTAATTCAATACCTGTTATAGTTCCCCCCATCGAACTCCAAACCCAATTTGCCCAAATCGTAGAAAAAACAGAAGCCCTCAAAACCCAATACCAACAAAGCTTGCAGGAGTTAGAGAATTTGTATGGCAGTTTAAGCCAAAAGGCGTTTAGGGGGGAGTTGACAATCAAACAAAATGTATGACCCCATCGGGGTCAAATGTTTATAGAACAAAACAACAATCTATAAACCTCCGACCCCATAGGGATCGCATAAAAACACCCTCAATTTGCCCAAATCGTTTCAACAACAGAAACCCTCAAAACCAAATACCAACAAAGCTTACAGGAGTTAGCCCCGATAGCTTTCGGGATGTATGGCAGTTTGAGCCAAAAGGCATTTAAGGGGGAGTTGAGTGTTAAATCCGTTACGGCTTAATGAATGTTCTGGCCCCTCTGGCACGAGCGTCCGCTCCTGTCCCTTCTATTAATACCCTTCCTATTCTCAATGCACTTAATGGTTCATACTATCCAAAATCCGTCATCCCAATTCTTCCCATTAGGCACGAGCAAATGCTCGCGCCAGTGGCGCATTTGCGGTAGAAAAATGCTGCTGCGCTTTTTCTACAATCAGCCAGCAGAGGTGCTGCCTTGTATTTTGTATCGGTTGGAATATCTTTACCGGCAATCACTTATTTCTAAAAGAGTTGAACTTGCAAAAAGGAGAAAAATTTCAGGTAGATTATAATAAGGAACGGCAGGAAACGGCTGTATTGGTCACCGTTATTCAAAAAGGGAGCAGCGATGAGCAAGCTACTGAATATTTAGACGAACTGGAATTTCTGGCCCTGACGGATGGCGTGAAAACGCTGAAACGCTTTACGCAAAAGTTGCCCTATCCTGATACCAAAACTTATGTGGGCAAAGGAAAGTTAGAGGAGATAAAGCTGTACATCGAAAATCATGTAGTGGATCTCGTCATTATTGATGATGAAATCTCTCCTTCGCAGCAAAGAAATATTGAAAAGGAATTAGGCAAAAAGGTATTGGATCGCAGTATGTTGATTCTCGACATTTTTGCTCAACGCGCCAGAACCGTGCAAGCAAAAACGCAGGTAGAATTAGCCCAGCTACAATACATGCTTCCCCGCCTAAAGGGGATGTGGACCCACTTGGAAAGACAACGCGGTGGCACCGGCACCAGAGGGGGAGCGGGCGAAAAGGAGATAGAAACCGACCGCAGGGTGGCCGAGAAGAAAATATCGGGACTGAAGGAAAAGCTCAAAGAAATAGACAAGCAAAATATAGTGCGCAGAAAGAACCGGGGCGAAATGATTCGCGTGGCTTTAGTAGGCTATACCAACGTGGGGAAATCTACTTTGATGAATCTGCTTTCAAAGGAAAATGTATTTGCAGAGAATAAGCTTTTTGCCACGCTGGATACCACCGTGCGCAAGGTCACCTTTAACGCCATTCCCTTTCTGCTGAGCGATACGGTGGGCTTTATCCGTAAGCTGCCTCACCATCTGATAGAGAGTTTTAAATCTACTTTAGATGAAGCCATTGAAGCAGATATTCTGTTGCACGTGGTAGATATATCTCACCCCGCCTTTGAAGAGCAAATGAATGTGGTGAACGAAATACTGAAAGATCTTAATTGCGCAGATAAGCCGATGATTGTCATTTTCAATAAAATGGATTTGTATGAGCAGAAAAAATTTGATGACTATTTGCCCGATGAAATAAAAAGCAGCTTGCTAAAGGAACTCAAAGAAAGCTGGATGGGCAAGACGCACGACAACTGCATTTTTGTTTCTGCAATTCAAAACAGAAACACCGCTGACCTTCGTCAATTACTGTTTGAAAAAGTAAAAGTGCTTTACTTAGAAAGATACCCTTACAAAGCAGGCTATTGGCACGATTACTTAGATCAGCCCCAACTATAAAAGGTTTTTACTCGGCCGTTTCGGGTAGCTTTTTCATCAGATTTTTCCCCGTCATCACGGTTGCAGTAAGCATTCCACTGACCAAGGCGCCTCCTACGCCACAACTCACAATATCCTGACCGGTGAGATAAAGATTTTTTATGGGGGTATCGGGCCGCAAAAACTCATTGGCAAAACGAGCCGGACTGTGATCAATACCGTAGATCTCTCCGTTTTTATAATTCACGAAATGAGCGGTACTGAGCGGAGTGGACAACTCGTAATGCGCCACTTTACCTCTCAACTGCGGTTCATATTCATACAGCTTCGCTAACATGCGCTGGGCTAACTTTTCCTTCTTCTCCTCGTATTCTTCTCCTCGTTTCATCCATCGCTTTTCTTCCCATTCTTTAAACCATTCGTAGGGAGCCAGTGTAATAATTTCAATGGTAGAATGTTGGGGATGGTGATTTGCCCAATCGGGATCTTTGGCAGCCGGAAATGAAACATACACCACCGGCATATCGCTGTTTTCAGGATTATTGAGATAGTTCTCTACCGTTTTGTCGTGATCATAATTTTCAGGAAATATCCAGTAATTAGCTTTGCCCAGACCGAGAGAATTGATTGGATGATTCAGCCCGATGTACAAACAAGCATGACCGACCGAAGGCGATACCTTGTGGAGCATTCCGGCTAATTTTTGCTTTTGTTCTTCTCCGGCATCGGGCAATAAAGAACTGTAAGTATTGATGATACCCGCATCGCTCACCACACGGGGAGCAAAAATTTCAGTTCCATCCCACATCTCTACGCCAAGTGCGCGATTATCTTTTACGATTATTTTCTTCACCTCTGCATTAGTAAATACGGCTCCGCCTGCTGCGGTCACTATCGGCACTATACTGTCAAAAATTTTTGCCGAGCCGCCCACCGGATAGCATCCTCCCGCTAAATAGTGCCTCACTAAAGTGGCGTGCATTACCCAACTGCTCTGCGAAGGTGGCAAGCCATAATCTCCGTACTGCCCGGTAAGCACGCCTATCAGTTTTTTATTTTTAGTTAGGCTCTGCATTACACTTAAAGTCGTTTGGTTCCACTTCAATCCCTTCTTGCGAAGCCAACCGCCAAATAGCCATCTCAAAAAGCCGGGCAATGCTTTTTCCCTTATCACATTAAATTGACTGCGTTGAGTTAATTTGATTAGCTCCACATAGTCATCAATAGACTTTTGATCTTCGGCAGCGGGAAAGTATTCCTTCATTTTATCTTTGAAAGCATCTGTGCCGGAGTGGTATTCAAATACTTCCTTCCCGAAAAATATTTTATCGTACACGGCTCCCATCTCTGCCCATTTCAGATGGCCGTCTGTGACATATTTAAACAGTCTCGCCATAATGCTT
>CAZQYO010000006.1:0-23122 GCA_964597415.1 uncultured Chitinophaga sp. | reverse complement strand
GATGCACTTCTCCTACATAATGCACGCCTACATCCCACTCATACTCTTTTCTTCGGAATACATGCGTAAAGCCTCCGGCTGTATAATGCTTTTCGAGCACCAGTACCCTTTTGCCTTCTTTGGCCAAGAAAGCAGCGGTGCTCATGCCGCCTAAGCCGGAACCGATAACAATTACATCAAATGTTCCGGAAGGCTTTTCCTGTTTATACGATTTAGTGTGGTCTTGCATACAGATTGAAAGATAGAAATAAAAATGCCCCGCATACATTCAACATGCAGCGGGACAACTGTCAACAACAAAAACAAAAAGTAAGGCACTCTTTAAAATAGGATGGGCTGCACACTAAGGTTTCTTCTTTGCAGTTCGTCCTGTATTTTTCTGATAATATCAGGCACTTTAATACCATAGACAAATGAAGAGGTGTAAATAGTTTGCAGGTCATCGTTGTTCAAACTCTGCACATAGTCATTCAGTGTCTTATCGGAAGTTCTGATGAGGTTGTATTTAATTTTTCTTTTCATGGCTCAAATTTTTATGCGATTAAGAAATCAGGTCTGCTTCCCGGAGCTGCTAATACCTCCTCCACAAACAATAACTCATAGGTTGACTTGGGCACTAACTCTCCGTTCTCGTCTTCATACACCGGAATATCCAGTGTTATTTCAGCCGCTTTTAATTCCTGCGTAGTGCCGAACAACTCTATCAGGTTCACTGCTGCCGGTACGGCATGTGGCTGTGCGAACATTTCTTCGATGTGTCTTAAAAGCTGTATGCCTACTTTCCCGTTCTGACAGAGCAGCACCTTTAAGTCGTTACGGGATATCATATACTCGGTTTCGGTATATTTTCCACCGTGGTGCACAAACCCTAAAAGCGACACCTCCAGGCAACCGTCAAACACTATTTCATTCACCAATATTTCTTGTTTGCTAAGGCTTGTAATCATGACTTTGTTTTTATGAAAGCAAAGTTGCGGAGGCAGAACGCAAGGTATTTGCGCACAAAATTTATTTTCGCGTAGTAGTAGTAAACTTGAAATAGAAACGCTATGCCTTTAAACCGTGAAGCTTATACCCGTTATCGCTTGATTGATTCTCGTCTGCGCAAAAAACCTTATCCGCATTTAGAGGAGTTGATAGAATATATAAGCGAGAAGTTTGACAAGCCGGTGAGCAGGCGGACTGTGCAGCTTGACTTACAGGAAATGCGCTATAACCAAGCGTTGAACTTCAACGCTCCCATTGTTTATAACAAGAAGGACAAAGTCTATCAATATAGCGATGAAGATTACTCGATTCACAATCTCCCGGTCAGTGCTGATGAACTGCACGGGCTTGATTTTGCCATCAGCATCTTGAACCAATTCAAGCATTTGCCGGCCATTAAAGAGTTTGAGGATGCTATTATGAAAATTGCCAGTACGGTGCAGTTGAATAAAGATGCCCGTGGCGAAAGCGACCACATTCAATTAGACAAGCCATTTATTATTAAAGGGATTGAATTTGTAGAGCCGATTTTGAAGGCAATTTCAGAAAGAAGAGCCATTAAATTTACCTACCAGCGGCATGGAAGCGATACTGTTTCGCAAAATCTGTTGGAGCCATACATTATTCGCGAGTCAAAGAATTTCTGGTATGTGATTGGCAACGGCATCAGTAAAAAGGATCACAAAATTCTAACCTTTGCTCTGGATCGGATTATAGATTTACAAATCACCGATCAAACCTACGATGATGAAAAAATTGACAAGAAAAATTTCTACAAAAATGTGCTGGGCGTAACCATTGCTGAAGGACTTCCGGAAAAATTGTTGTTGTCATTTTCGCCTATTCAAGGAAAATATGTAAAGACCATCCCTATTCACCATTCACAGAAAGTGATAAAAGAAACTGCCGGTGAATTGCGCGTATCCTTAGAGTTGGTGATAAATACCGAGTTGAAAATGCAGTTGCAAAGTTATGGGGCCAACGTAAAAGTGCTTCAACCGAAATCGTTGGCGATGGAGATGAAAGCCAATGCTGAAAAAATGCTGGCACTATACGCGGAGTAGATGTTTTATCTTTTCCATCCGGCTATTTTCTGAGTACAGCTTGCTCCCGGTGTCGGGTCGGAATAGTTTATTTCTTGAACATGAAGTAAACGGCTAAAATCAAAAACAGAAAGGAAATGATATGGTTTGCTCTGAAAGTCTCTGTCTTGAATACGATAAGAGTGAATACCGCAAAAACAGTCAAGGTGATCACTTCCTGAATTAACTTTAACTGAATAAGAGAAAAGGGACCGCCATTTCCTTTAAAGCCGATTCTATTTGCCGGCACTTGAAACAGGTATTCAAAAAGCGCAATTCCCCAGCTAATCAGTATTATTGAAATCAGACCTAATTTGCTGAACCACTTTAATTCGGCAAATTTCAAATGACCATACCATGCCGTAATCATAAATGAATTACTCAGAATCAAAAGCCCAATGGTTAAAGCACCTTTCATTTGCAATATAGTTTTAGGGTAGATAAAGTTTCAGACTTGTGTAAAGCGATTTTCTGCCTATCCGCCTCTGTTCCTTTTCAAAAGTAAACGAATAGACTTTGATTTAAAGTAGTGGAGGTAAAGAGAAAGTTAGAAGAACTTCTGTTTGCATTACTCCGTTTCGCACAGGGTTGGTGGTCTGCTTGTTAAACATAGCAATTGCGGTTTAACCGGAGTTTAAAAACGGCTATTGATTACAATCCAAGAATTTTGGCATCCACAAAAAATTTGGAATAGATATTCACCGATACATCTGAAGTAATCAGTTGATCGGTCGTACTGACTATTTTCAAGTTAAAAGCATCTGCTTTCACATAGTCTCTCAGTTCTACCTCTTCTAAATCCATCTCTAACTGTGTTCCGGCATTGTCAGGTATATTTTCCTTATGAGCAATGCGAACTTCAGGCAAATTATCCGCAGAGATATATACATCCACTGATTTGAGAAATGAAAAAGTGGCAGTTGAAGGAGAGGTAATGTGGAGGGTTAATTGCTTCAACAAGATACTTTCTATCAGATCCTTCCGCGTGTCATTGATAGCAAATTGTTCTTCGGCATTGGTGGTTACATCGGGAGTGTTGAGGGTAAGAGGTAAATTGAGAGGCACCCCAGCCGAATAAGTATAAGAAGCATCGTAATCCATATAAAACTGGGTGAGCTGATGCAGTTTTTTACAGGCAGGGAAAGCCGACAGTACCACACCGGCTATAATTAGGTAAGAACATAAACGTTTCATCCGAATCAAAAAATAATTTAGCTGAATAAATGAAAACTACAAGCTGCTTTTAGCAGAAACCACTACTTGATGGAGTACGCCTCCTTCAAACCAACAGGATAGAATGTGATTGTCTTTTGTAAACTCACAATAGCCGGAATTATAGGTAATGGAGGGTTTCCCCAATAGGCTTTTTACTTCTGCGGATGACATGCCAAACTTTAGCCCGGCAGGAAGGTTGCCTTCAAAATCACCGTACACTTTACTGCCTCTGTAAAGGTGAATTTCGTTTACCAAGCCATCTTTAAAAATCAGTTCAACACCGTTGTTAGAGACAAAATGAGTATTGTTTGCCATTACTAAATGGTAGGTATTTACAAAATCGGTTACTTCCGCACTATTGTCGGCTTTCCCTATAAGGTTGAGGAAGCTATTATCTGATTGAGCATTAGAAAAACTAAGCGCTGTGATACAGCCAAACAGTAGGATAATTTTTTTCATGTGCGAAACTTTAGAAGGCGCATTAAAATTAGAAAAACGCTTTGAGCACAGTGATTCTTTAACGGAAAATAATAGTAACCGGTTTTCGACTTTCAGTCGGTCGCAACTCCCGAAGTTGAGAAGCGGTCACAAAATGAATGGTGGGAATGACTCGCAATTTGGTTTGTAGTGCCGTTTTAATTTTGGGTTCAGCCAAATCGGGACTCCCACTCACTGCCAAGTTCAAAATAATCTCATCATTCCCTATCTCGTTTTTACATATCTCAATCACATAGTCCTTTATTTCAGAAACATGACAAAGTGCCTCATAAATGGAAGGGGGATACAGTGTAGTCCCTTTGTATTTGATCATCTGATTTTTTCTACCGACCACCGGTGAAAGTCGAAGGGTGTTTCGGCCACAAGCACAAGGCTCCTCATAATAACAACAGATGTCACCTGTGCGATAACGAAGCAAGGGCATTCCTTCTACCCATAAAGATGTGATAGTCACCTCCCCAAATTCCCCGGCCGGCAACTGCTTGCCTTCTTCATCCAAAATTTCAAACACAATTAACTCAGGGCGGTGATGCCCACCGCATCGGTGCTCACATTCGGTAAATGCCGTTTGCATTTCTGTAGAGGCATAAGTAGAAAATAACGAAAGGTTCCATTTTTCGCGAATGCGCTCTGCCAGTTTATTTTCAGTAAAGTCGGCATAGCGAATTGGCTCGCCAATGCAAACCGCTTTTTCAATTCCACTGTTGCTGTAATCAAT
This sequence comes from uncultured Chitinophaga sp., assembly GCA_964597415.1. GTDB lineage: Bacteria > Bacteroidota > Bacteroidia > Chitinophagales > LD1 > Bog-950. Next base: position 18,622 of record CAZQYO010000006.1, on the reverse strand, counting down.
TCCATTTGCCTCTGCATACTCCATCAGTTTCAACAGAAAAGAAGGCACGGTCACGAGAATGTTGGGTTTAAAGCGTTCAATGTTTTCCCACTGCATTTGTGGCGAAACGGGCCCCATACGCACAACCCCGGCTCCCAACTCACGGATACCGAGATAGTATGCCATACCGGCCATAAACTGGCGGTCTAAAGTCAACATCAACATATAAATATCACTACTGCTGCCTTGGGCACATCGAAAGGAATGTGCTTCATTGTAAGCCAGCCGCTGTAAATCATTCTCTGTTAGTGCCACTGTAACCGGGTTTCCGGTAGTGCCGGAAGTGGTCGTGTAATCGGAAATTTTATTTTTCTCAACACATAAAAAATCAAAGTTGTGCCGGTTAAAGTCGTGCTTCGTAGTGCAGGGTATCTGCATCAAATCTTCTAAAGCGTGAATACGCTCAATAGCAATGTGATGCTGCTCAAAAAGTTGCCGATAGTAGGGAGAGTTGTTTTGCAGATAAATCAGAGTATTTCGCAAGGCTTCTTCCTGATATTTTTTAATAGCCGCAGGAGATGCAAATTCAATATCGGGGTTCAAGTGCTTCACTTCTCAATAATAACAAAAGCCACCGCATGTTCTTTAATGTGCGAAAGGGTTACGTAAATTTTTCCGTTGCATTTTTCCTGAAACACGCTTTGCGTTTCACCGCTCAACTCGATATAGGGTTTGCCGAGTTCATCATTTAAAATTTCTACTTCGTGGAGGTGCATTTTATCTCTCCATCCGGTGCCCATCGCTTTAAAGAAAGCCTCTTTGGCTGCTCCACGAGCTGCAAAACTTTGTCCTGTTTTGTCCGGTGAGCAATAGTCAATTTCTCGTTTAGAAAACACTCTTTCTTTTAATGCTTCGCTCATCAGTGCTTGCCGCACCCTTGCTACTTCAATAATATCTGTTCCTATTCCGAAAATCATTTTCTCGTTATTTCAAGAATTTTCTCTCTAATGCCATCTGCCTCGTGGGTATCATTAATTTCTTTAGTAAGGGCAATGTTGAAATAGTGCTCTGCGCTATCCGGTATATTTTGACTGTAATAGTACTCGCCTGTCCAATAGGGAGTTTCCCAAAATTCCGGATTGGAATGATTAAAACGATGAAGTATTGTTTGCTCATTTTTCAATACCTGATGATGATGAATGGCTGTTTTTATTTTCTGTTTCAAGTCGCGAAATTCAAGAAAATCTTTCCAGCCCTGAGAGTATAAAAATGAGTCGGCAGGAATGGTGAGTGCAGTGTCTATGATTTCCTGATTTTCTTTCATGCCGGGGGCTTCAGCAAAAATCTTGCGGAGGTCGTAGCTCACGAATTCACCTAATTGATAAGGATTGGCCGAAAGCCAAAAGCGAAGTTTCTCCGGTTCAAAAACAATAGCGTGATGGCTGATTAACTGGTTCATCGCTTTTTCATTTCCCATCCCAATGTTTTTATCGTGTAAGCCTCTCTGGTCGCGCAGAATGGCAACCGCTTGCGTTTCATTTAATTTTGGATAGCGATTTATCAGTTCTTCAAGCCGGTGAAAACGATACATAGAGGCACTGGTCTTTATGTTTTCGATATTGTTTTTATCGGTTTTAAATGAATCGCTTTGATAATGATTTGTACAAAGAATATAATTAGTATCGCTGCGGAACAGAGCTGTTTTAATAGACTTTTCGATCAGCGCGGTTTGATGATATGCGGCAGAACCAATCATGAGTGTTTCACAAACGAAAGTCTTGCGCTTTTTGGCAATAGCATAAGCCTCCTCGATGTTGCCGGCATATTGCAGAATTTCTCTTGCCAAAATAGAAATGGGCGTTTTAGCTTGAGTGGGCACGTCACTTTTTGCAGCATTAATGGTAACCGTTAATCCCTTTTCGTTCATCCCCGACACACAACCCATAAAACCGGCCCAGGTAATCATAGCAAACTTGTGCCCTTCTGTTGGATTGCAGAAATAAACAATTTTGTCTTCGGCAAATTTATCGCCTAAATAGAAATCGAGATTGCGCCCGATGATCATGGTGGAATCATAGGTGTGCGCATCCCAGGCAGCAAAAGAGGAGCAACCCACCAGAGCTAAACTTTGCAAAGCGTGTCCAATATCATGAGCCGCGTGGTAGTTCAGCATACGGTCAAAAGCGGGAGCGATGTAGTCGAACTCCGGAGGTGCCGAGAAAGATTCTCCGTAAATTTCCAACTTGTTTTCTTCCGGCACATTTGCCTCTAAGTGCCGGTTAAATATCCGTGTAAACAGTGCTAAAAAATGCAGGTAAGTATTGTTGGGGACGAGGCGGTGAATCTGCTCAACAAAGGCAACCTCTTGGGTGTAGAGCAATTCCTTTTCGAGTTTTCCGGTAATTACTCCGCGCCTAAACGGCTCACCTTCCACATATTCTTCCCAAATACCGCTGCGGCTTTTGCGCAACCAGTTGTTGCCAATGCGATAAAAGTTCTCTCCCATCTTTTCTCTTTTCAATTCTAAAGAGGAAAGGTCTTTAGGTGTAGGAATTTCAGGAGCCAACCCCCATTGTATCCAAGCATAGAATGCGAATAACAATAGGGAAAGGAACAGCAAAGCATAGCCGAGAACTTTAAATAGTTTCTTCATTTGCCTCCAAAATTTTATTCACCAAATATTCTCTCCCAAGCATCATCATACAAGTTATCACTCCACCTACGGTTACACCTAATACTCCGTGCAAATTTACATTCTGCCCGGTTAGGAACAGGTTAGGCACTTTTGTTCTTGGCGAAATCCTGGTTTTTATTGGTTCATTAAAGTCTTTAATGATTCCATACATATTGCCATCCTCTGTGCCGATATAATCCCGATAAGTAAGTGGAGTAGATGTGTAATAGGATTGAATGCACTCCCGAATATTGGGAAATTTAATAGCTACTGTGTCTAACAATTTTTCTGCCTTCCGCTTTTTGAAAGATTCATAATCCTCTCCCCGGGTAATTTCGTTCAGCGTAGTGTGGTGTGAGTCGGCCCAAGGTTCTACCTCGTCATACCGCAGATAGGTCATTATGGTTATCGCCTCGGTAAATTGCTTTTGCTTAGAGGGGACCCCTTCAAACAGGGCATACATATAAGGCCAGGTATCTTCCGTGTAGTCCTTGCACTTCCACACATCCTCTTCGTCATAATAATAATAGTTGCGATTGCGATAAGGAAAAGTGCCGGGTTTCAAAACAGCGTACAACACAAATCCGGAGATAGAGTTTTCCAATTTCTCGATTCGATGGCGATAGACCGGGCGAATCATGGTCGTTTCCGTTAGTTTTAAGGTTTGAGTGGGAGAGATGTTAGAAATAAAAGTATCGGCATATATTTTACTGCCATCTTTCAACACTACATAACGAGCAATCCCCCCTTCCACTTGTATTTTTGTCACCTCCTGTTTGCGGAGAATATCACCTCCGCACTCCTTAATTCTTCTGGCTATCTGCTTCACAATTTGGTCACCTCCGTTCACCATCTTATGCGAACTTTCTATGTAGCTGTTTACTACCAAAGCGTGAACATACAATGGCGTTTTATCGCTAATGCCCGCATAAAGCAGATTTGTACCGGCCAATACGTTTTGCAGTTTTTTGTTCGAGGTCAGTTGGCTAATAAATTCTTTCGCCCCGGTGGTAAACACAGAAGTATCATTATACTTTTCTTCTGCTCTGATATTATAGAGCGGGAAATTATTGCATATCTGTTGCATCTTGCGGCAGTAGGTGTGAATGGCCGCTTGATCGCGGGGAAATTTCTCGCACATGATGCGACTAAAGTTTTCGTAGCCCATGCCGTACGGATATTCCGTTTCATCTTCTTTAAACAACACTACATCAAAACCCATCTTATCCATTTGCGCTATCTGCAAACGGTTCATAATGCCGAGATAAGTAAATAACCGATATAGGTTTTTCCCTTTTTCGAGACCTCCTATATAGTGAACGCCTGTATCGAAGGTGATGCCATCGCGTCTGAAAGTTTGCAAGCTGCCGCCAATCTGATCGTTCTTTTCGATCACACAGACTCTCTTTCCCTCTTTGCTCAATATGGCTCCGCATACCATACCGCCCAATCCGCTGCCAATAATTACTACATCGTAATTTCTCTCCACAACTATTCTTTCTTTTTTACTGAATTTTCCATATCACCATCCCCTCCGTTTCGGAAACACTGAGTCGTTTCCCAGCCTGCTCTACAAGTTTATTGATTTCATGGGTGGAAGTGGCAGTCAATTTCTTTTTTTCAGAAATTACAATTAGCACTCCCGAAGGAGCAAGAGCAATCAGTAAATGTTGTACCAATTCCTTCTGTTGGTTTTCTGAAAGGCTGTTGAGCAATTTGTTTATAATATAGACATTCTGCTTTTCAAAACTCATCTGTGTCACATCAGCACAAACAAAACGGAGGCGATTATTTTTCGAGTAACAGTTTTCGGCCACATCAATTTTTTCTTCCCTGATGTCCACAGCCGTTATCTCCCTTTCATCACCCAAAAAGTGCATCATGTAAGTAGTGAAACCGTAGCCGCAGCCAAGTTCAGTAACGGTGCCGGTTTCAGGTATCATGGCGTGAAGTGTGCTGAAATATTTCTCTTTTCGCACTATTCGTTTCGCCTTCCACTCCAATTCGGGACCTTTGTAGAGGTAGTTTAAAATAAACCGCTGGCGAAAATAGCGAGGCGTTTCTCTTTGCTGTCTCAGTTTCTTAAACTCCGCTTTAAAGTAGCGCGATATAAGTTTAGTTCGCTCGGCATAGCCCTCTCCGAAAGTCTTATCGCTCGGCCGGATGCGCGGCAAAAACTTCATGGTCATAAAAGCATTCATCACCATAAAGTCTCCTTTGCGAATCGTGTCGCCTGTGCCGTGAAGCAGCATAGGAATAATATCAATATTCAGTTGCTCTGCCAGATAAAAAGCTCCTTTGTGAAAGCGATTCAGTTTGCCATCTGCGGAGCGCGTGCCTTCGGGAAAAATCACAATGGAGTAGCCATCTGCTACAATGTCCACAAATTTTTGAATGCCGGGATCCACTCCTTCCATCACGGGATAGTAATCGGCCAACTGCACCACCTTGCCGAACACCGGAGAGTAATAAACCCACTTATTAGTCAACAAAATTAGCTTGGGATGCTGCATCACCGTGACTAAGATATCGAGGAACGAAGCGTGATTGGCAATAATGATAGCCGGCTTTGAAAAGTCAACATGCTCTTTTCCCACATGTTGCTTGCGCACATTCACCATCATATAGGTCAGTAACTTGAGCGCATTGCAAACCAAATAGTGAAAGAACAGTTTGCGCTTTTTGATATTCGGATAAGGCACCAGATAAATCAAAATATAACCGACCACTGTAGCCATTAGTGATACGGTAACGTAATAGCCAAAAGCAACCCAAAACAGAAACAGGGTAGGAATAGTCCACGGAGCAAAACCATTTTCTTTTCTGCTTTGAATAAAAAAATTGTAGAGAAAAGGTTGCACCGTTTGCCCGATAAACAACACGCAGAAGATACCAATAATAGAGATAAGCGCAATGGAGCGAAGAGCCGGATGTTGAGCAAAAATGAGTGCCCCCAAACCAATAGTGATACTGGTGGCCGAAAGCAGAATAGAAACTTTATGAGAGGTCAGCACTTCTTTGCCATCTCGGAATTTGCGCATCAATCCATCCGTGATAAAAATGCTGAAGTCGTCACCGAGACCGAAAATAAAAGTGGAGATGATGATATTGATAATATTGAACTGCAAACCTAAGAGGGCCATTAATCCCAATATCCATATCCAGGTAATAAGCATAGGCAAAAAGGTGATAATGGTCAACTCCAATCTGCCGTAGCTGAGCAGCAACGCAAAGAACACCAAGAGCGAAGTGTACAGCAACACCGAATTAAAGTCATTATAAATTACGTCAATCAGGTTGTTGGTGATAACCTGCTTATCCAATATAACGGTGAACTTGCTTGTGCCCAACATGGTATAGAGGGATTTGCGATTGGCCTTATCTACCGTTACTGCATTGATAACCGTGTTCATGCCGCCACCCGTAATCAGGTATTCACTGCCAAAGGAACTGCGGATGGCTTCAAAGTCATCTTGAGTGGCCACGGTGTAATCCTTGTTCAGCAGGTCTTCAAAACGATGGAATGCCGTAGCCGAAAATCCGACCTTCTTTCCTTCAGTCTGCAACAGTGCCAGCAACCGTTGTTTCTTATCGGCTGTCCAGTATGTATTCCAACGTTCTATTTTTTCTCGTTGCAGTTTTTCACTGGGCATAAACTTGCTGATGGAAGAATATTTCTTCACCCAACCTTTCTGTTTGGCCTCGTCCAATTGTTTCAGCAACTCTTCATTGTGTTGAAACATAGTTTCAGAATTGCTGCCGGTAGAGGCAATGAACACTGTTTTTGAAGTATCATTCTGCATCCAGTCAATTTCCTTTTCTGCCCTTTTAGTTTTGGCATCCATAAAATTGAACTGGTTCATATCACTTTGAAAGGTGACGCGCTGCGCATAGTGAAAAAAGAAGCCGGTGAGCAACAGGATGAGGATAAACACTGCGCCTTTGTATTTCAGTTTATAGCTAAGTATTTTATCGAGCCACGATTCGTGAGTCAGATCGGCATGGTGCTCCTGCTGCAAAGGGGTAAAGTGCGGCAAAAAGAAAAGCGTAAAAATGGTAGCCCCCACTAAACTCCATCCGGCAAACAAACCGAAGTCGTTGAGTATTTGCGACTGCAACAGCGTAAGGCTAAAAAAGGAACCCACCGTGGTAAAACTGCCGATGGTCATGGGAGCCAGTAAGTCAGAAAGCGTTTCTTTAATAGAGCCGCAGTGTTTGTAATGACTAAAAAAGTGAAGCGAATAGTTGATGGCAATACCCAGCACAATAGAGCCGGCACCGAGGGCAATGCTCGAAATACTTCCCTTTGTAACGGCTATCATAGCGATGGAAAAAAGACCGCCAAATACCACCGGCAACATCATGATAAAGGGCACGCGCTTTCTTCTGAAAAAGAAACCGATAAACAACACAATGGCCACTACCGTTATGCTCAGGGTGAGGATAGTGTCTTTTTTAAGTTGCCGCGCATTGCCCACCGCCACGGGTATGCCTCCGTAGTAGAATATTTCTGCTCCGGCTTCCTGCGCTTTCAGGCTGCCGATCACCTCCTCCAAGCCATCCAATAGAGCAGCATTCTCTTTCGTTTCTCCCGACCCGTGTGTGGGGGTGATGAACATATACAGTCCGTGGTGATCTTTCGAAAAGACATATCCATCATACAGTTCAAAGTTGTCGTCTATCTGTAGCGACTGCAACTTGCGCAGTGCTATGGTAGAAATACCTACCGGGTCGTCTGCAATCATCCGCTTGAGTACGATGCCCGAGGCAGAGGTCAATGTGTTGTAATCACTTAGCAAGGTTTCGCTCAACTTTTGAGGAGCTATCAGAGAATCAATACGGGTATAGTCATCGGCATCGAGATACACCGGCAAGTTATTGTGCACCGTATTGTAAATATCGAAGGCCGTTTCGTCACTCACGCGCACTTTAAAGTCGGCTATGTAATGACTGTATTTTCCTTGCAGGCGGCTTTCCAGCGTATCTGCCAGTGCCATCAGTTGTTCGGGCTGAGTGGTATCGCTGCCCTTTATTTTGATAATGATGCGATCGTAAAAATGAGAGTGGCGGAAGATGTTGTTCACCTGTTTCATCTGCTCGCCATTGGGCAACATGCGCGAAATATCCTCTTCGATACAGATGCGCGAGGCTAATGCTGCCAACAGCAGTGTAATGCCAATAGTGATGGTATAAAAAAGTCCCTTGCGGACATGGAAGAAATCGTAAGTGCCAAGCAGGAACTTTTTCATGAATGTACGAATATAAGGATGTGAAGGAAGGAATAGATATAGTGAGAAACGGGAGGCTTCGCTTTTATAGAATGGAGCCTCCACTTTGAGTTAAAAGCCCCATCATTGATGTTTTAGTGTTCCGTTCTTCGACATGTTGCAGGCCCTGTCGAAGAATAGATAAAACGGGATTTCTAATCCTGCATTATAGCGGAGCCAAGTCCGGTAAACTTTTTCTAACGCCATAGTAATTGGCACAACTGCTCAATAAATATTCTTCTTCTTTTCAACTATACCGGCTCTTACGAGATTAAGATGAACCTATTTTAGTTTACTCTCCAAAAAATCTCCGAAAAATATTTTCTCCCCATGATAGCCCTCTCTATCAGTTCGAGATGCCCTGCTTTGCGGCAGGCAAGTACTACGGAACAGCACGAACAGCGTTTTTGAAAGCTATAAAAAGCCCCGCCAAACATGGCGGGGCTGTAGTTGCTTTACTGTATGGGCACATACTTATATTTTACCTCTACCTGGTAATCGGCAGGGATGTTTTCGACTGAGCAGAAAACATTCATAACCGCGCCAAGCCCATTAGCAGCTAATGTTGTATCACGCTGAATCATCTTCACCTCGTAAGGCAATTTTTTGCCACAAGTATCTTTAGTTACCAAAGTTTCTCCAATTGTATCCTTTCGGTTGAACAGACAGCCCTTCGTGGACGAAGCACCACAGCCGCTAACAAGGGTAGCCGTTGCGCAACCCTCACTTAAAAGCCAACTTCCAAACCAAGAACCGGCCTGATGGGTCGGTTTTGGGTTTTAGTATAGGATGATGTATGGGTGTTGTGGTGAGTGGTAAAACAAAAAAACAACGTTTCTGTGTAGCCAATAAAGAATAGCGAATTTACAAGAGCAAATGGAAACATGTAATGTCTTTTCCGCAACAGCACTAAAGCACGAACGCCTGTGGGAGAGTGATGTGCCCCAAGTGGGCGCAGTAAGGCGCCAAGTATTTTAAATTTTCGGCTTTGTCTCATAAATCTTCCATATAAAGTTGCGTTAAGGGATTTAATTCAATTCTACGTATGGTCTAATACAAAAACGCAGGGAGGGAATGGTTACGAGGTAATAAAGTTTCTCTTCTCACCTCAGGTACAACAGCAACCGGTTTTAAGAACTTTTAAGGGGAAAGCTGTTGTAACAATCAATAAGTGTAGAAGCTAATTCATTTGATTTGTACATCTTTGCCGCTCTAAAAAATTTGAGGATGTCCAAAGCAACCTGGTTTATTGTTGTCGTGATACTTTTGATGGGTGGCGTGATTGTTTACAACAAAGTAATTACACCGCGGGAAGGAAAAGGGAAGGCGGCTCATAGCGGCCCCGCAAAAGATATGTCGGTGAGCGGATTTGTAGTGCAGCCGAAAACACTAAACAGCAACATCATGGCTTCCGGTACATTGCTCTCCTTTGAGGAGGTGGAACTTCACCCCGAAATCTCCGGGCGCATCACGCAACTGAATATAGAGGAAGGAACTCCGGTGAGTAAAGGTGCCTTGCTGGTAAAACTTTACGATGCTGACTTGCAGGCACAGTTGCACAAACTGAAACTACAGCAAGAGACAGCCGAAAAAACGGTGAGCCGGTTAAAACAACTCTTAGCCATCAATGGAATTGGGCAACAGGACTATGATAATGCCGTGACGCAACTGAACAACATCATGGCCGATATAGAAGTGGTATTGGCGCAGATAACTAAAACAGAGATAAGGGCGCCCTTTAATGGAGTGGTGGGTTTGCGAAATGTGAGTACCGGAGCCTATGTATCGCCATCGGTGGCTATCGCTACCTTGCAACAAATTGACCCGCTTAAAATTGATTTTACCATTCCCGAAAAATATGCTTCATCTGTAAAGCGAGGAGATGGAATTCAGTTTACGGTAGATGGCTTTAGCGGCACCTTTCACGGTAAAGTATATGCGATAGAGCCGAGAATAGATATAGATACCCGCACCATTCGCGTAAGAGCTTTAGTGCAAAACACCAATGCGAAATTATACTCCGGAGGATTTGCAAAAGTGGATTTGGGTCTCAAGAGCGTGGACAATGCTTTGATGATTCCGACACAGTGCATTATCCCCGAAGCCCGTAACAAAAAAGTAATTGTAGTAAAGGATGGCAAGGCTGATTTCAGAATAGTAGAAACCGGTGTGCGTAATGAATCTTACATACAAATCACCACGGGATTAGAAGCCGGTGATACGGTAGTAACCACCGGAGTGATGTATCTAAAACCGGGTGGAGGAGTTAAAATTGCCAAACTGACGGAGTAGTTTTTGAACTAAACATTTGCTGAATTTATGAGTTTACCTTCCCTGAGTTTAAGCCGTCCTGTACTGGCCATTGTGATGAGCATCGTCATAGTACTGTTTGGTATTATCGGCTTCAAATTTTTGGGCGTTCGCGAATACCCGTCTATTGACCCGCCTATCATCACCGTGCGCACTAACTATACCGGAGCCAATGCAGATGTCATTGAATCGCAAATCACAGAGCCTTTAGAAAAAGCAATAAACGGAGTAGCCGGCATTCGCACCATTTCATCATCCAGCAACTTGGGTTCCAGTTCCATCACTGTAGAGTTTAACCTCAGCGAAAATCTCGAAGCCGCAGCCAATGATGTTCGCGATAAAGTGTCGCAGGCCTTGCGCCAGCTCCCGCAGGATATTGATGCCCCACCGGTAGTATCAAAAGCCGATGCCAACTCAGACGCGATTATTTCCATGACGGTGCAGAGCGATACGCGCAACCAGTTAGAAGTATGCGATTATGCTGAAAATATTCTCTTAGAGAAGTTGCAGACTATTCCCGGAGTGAGCACTGTGCAGGTGTGGGGAGAGAAGAAATATGCCATGCGCTTGTGGATAGATCCGGCAAAGCTATCGGCTTACAAACTCACCTTTACCGATATTCAAAATGCGCTCGACAAAGAGAACGTGGAGTTGCCTGCCGGAAAAGTGTATGGCAACAACACCGAACTTACCGTTAAGACCTACGGTCGTTTAACTACAGAAGATGATTTCAATAACCTCATCATTAAATCTTCCGATAATCAGGTTATCCGTTTGCGCGATGTAGGCTCGGCTATGCTCGGCCCCGAAAATGAAGAAACGGTGTTGAAGGAATCGGGAATCCCTATGGTGGCTTTGGCCATAGTGCCCCAACCCGGAACAAATTATATAGACATAGCCGATGAGTTTTATAAACGATATGCAAATATTCGGGAAAACCTGCCTAAGGATATCAAGCTGGATATTGCATTAGATAAAACCGGCTTTGTTCGAAAATCAATTACTGAAGTAGGAGAAACGCTGGCTATTGCATTTGGCTTGGTGGTGCTCATCATCTTTCTGTTTTTCCGGGATTGGCTCATTGCATTGCGACCGCTCATTGATATTCCGGTGTCCCTTATCGGAACCTTCTTTATCATGTATTTGGCGGGCTTTACCATCAATGTGCTAACTCTATTGGCTATTGTTCTCGCCACCGGGTTGGTAGTGGATGATGGCATTGTGGTCACTGAAAATATTTTCAAGAAATTAGAGAAAGGGTATGACCGGCACCGAGCTGCGCTGGAAGGCTCTAATGAAATTTTCTTCGCTGTGATCGCGACTTCAATTACACTGGCGGTTGTTTTTCTTCCCATTATTTTCCTACAAGGTTTTGTAGGGAGTTTGTTCCGCGAATTCGGAATTGTAGTAGCCGGTGCGGTATTAATCTCTGCCTTTGTTTCCCTTACCCTTACCCCGGTGCTTAACGTTTTGCTAACCCGCAAAAAAAACCGCCACGGTTGGTTTTATAATAAAACAGAGCCTTTCTTCATAGCGATGGACGAAGGCTACCGCAATGCTCTCGAAACATTTATGAAAAAACGATGGCTGGCATTTATCGTGCTTGCCGCTTGTGTAGGTCTGATTGTTCTGGTCATGCAAAACTTGCAATCAGAATTATCCCCACTGGAAGATCGAAGTGTTTTTAGAATGGCAGTGAGTGCTCCGGAGGGAACTTCGTACGATCAAATGGATCGGTACATGGATAAGATTACGCAGTTTCTGGTAGATTCTGTGCCTGAAAAAAGCGTGATACTAAGTGTAACGGCTCCCAGTTTTGCCGGTAGCGGAGCAGTGAACAGCGGCTTTTTAAGAGTCGGACTAAAAGAGCCGGATGAAAGAAAACGCACACAAAATCAGATAGTAGGATACATCGCACAAAACATGGCGCGCTTTAATGAAGGCAAGGCTTTTCCGATACAAGAGCAAACCATTTCAGCAGGCGGATCTTCCAGTTTTGGCTTGCCCGTACAATTTGTGATTCAAAATCTCGATTTCGAAAAACTAAAAAGCCAGCTCCCCAAATTTTTAGATGAAGCCACTAAAAACCCCACCTTCTTGGGAGTGGATGTCAACCTCAAATTCAATAAGCCTGAATTGCAAGTGCAGATCGATCGCTTGAAAGCAAGTGAACTCGGTGTGTCAGTACTCGACATTTCGCAAACCTTGCAATTAGCCCTGAGCGGCAGAAGATTCGGTTATTTCATTATGAACGGAAAGCAATATCAGGTAATGGGTCAGGTAGATCGGGAAAACCGCGATGAACCCTTAGATTTGAAATCGTTTTATGTGCGCAACAGTCGGGGGCAACTGATTCAATTAGATAACTTGGTAAAAATAGAAGAGCAGAGTAGTCCGCCACAACTTTATCACTACAATCGGTATAAATCAGCTACCGTTTCGGCAGGGCTGGCTCCTGGCAAAACTATCGGAGACGGAATAGAAGCTATGAAGGAAATTGCTGCGAAAACTTTGGATGGCACTTTTGCTACAGACTTATCGGGTGCCTCACGCGATTATGCCGAAAGTTCTTCCAATACTTCTTTTGCATTTGTGCTGGCACTAGTGCTTATCTTTCTTATTCTGGCCGCACAGTTCGAAAGTTTTATAGACCCGCTTATCATCATGCTCACCGTTCCATTAGCCGTTGCGGGAGCCTTGCTAAGCCTGTGGATGTTCAATCAAACACTGAATATTTTCTCTGAGATTGGCATCATCATGCTCGTAGGCTTAGTGACTAAAAACGGAATTCTGATAGTGGAATTTGCCAATCAAAAACAGCGAGCGGGGGAAGAAAAATTAGAGGCAGTCATTGATGCTTCGGCACTTCGCCTCCGCCCTATTTTGATGACCACCTTAGCCACCTCTTTAGGCGCTTTACCCATTGCGTTGGCGCTGGGAGCCGGTGCGCAAAGCCGGATTCCGTTGGGTATCGTTGTTATTGGCGGATTGATGTTTTCCCTTATATTGACCTTGTTTGTTATTCCGGCAATGTATTCATACATGTCTAGAACCAAGAAGAAGAATGCAGAAGAATAGAATGTTACTTTTTATCGGGATCCTCCTAACCGTGCAGTTGTATGCCCAAGAAACGCTAACGGTGGAGCAAGCCATTGAAACAGTGCTGAAAAATAATTATGATGTGCAGATAGCAAAGAATGAGGCAGAGATTGCTCATCGCAACAATACGGTGGGCAATGCCGGCATGTTGCCGAGAGTAAATGCTACGGTAGCCGATAACTTTACGCTCAACAACATCAACCAGAAATATACCAACGGCACTGAAATTAAAAACAACAATGTGACGGGCAACGGAATAAATGCCGCAGCCGCTCTCAACTGGACTTTGTTTGACGGTTTAAAAATGTTTGCCACTAAAGGGAAGTTGAAGCGATTAGACCAGATTGGTGAACTACAGTTGAAAGATGAAATGCAACAGGTAGTCGCTAATGTAATTGTCGCTTACTATAACGTGGTAGCAGCGAAACAACAGCTTAAAGCGGTCAATGATGCCATCGCTATTTCACAAGAGCGGGTAAAATTAGCCGAAATGAAATTTCAGGTAGGTAGTTCTTCAAAGGTAGATTTGTTACAAGCAAAAGTGGATTTAAATGAACAAAAAAGCAATGCCCTGAATCAGCAAAAAGCAATAGAACAACGCAAGGCAGAGTTAAATAATCTACTGGCGCGAAATGTTGATACGGAATTTGAAGTAAGCGATTCAATACCTTTCAATAAGGAAGTTCCCGTTGCCAATGATTTGGACACTAAAAATTTTCAATTGCAAATGGCAGCGAAATATGTAGAGGTAGCCAAATTTGAAAAGAAAGAAGCCTTCTCTCAGTTTCTTCCTACGCTGGTGGGCGACCTCGGTTATGGTTACAGCCGCTCACAAAGCACAGCCGGATTTTCGCTTTATAATCAATCGTATGGTTTAAACGCAGGCTTCTCCCTCAATATCCCACTCTTTAATGGGTTGAACACTATTCGGCAAAATAAAATTGCCTCGATTCAGATTTTGAATTCGCAGTTTACATTGGAAAAAGCAAGGTTTCAAACCAAACTCAATTATTATAAAGCGCTGAAAGATTTTCAGAGTGCAGAAGAAATACTGACCTTAGAAAATGAAAACATTTCCTTAGCCGATGAAAACCAAAAGATAGCCTTAGAGCGTTTTCGTTTGGCAGAGTCCACCGCTATTGAATTGCGCGAAGCCCAAAACAGTTATTCGGATGCCCTCATTCGCTTAGTGGCCGCGCGCATAGCCGCTAAAACTGCCGAGACGGAATTGATGCGCCTGAATGGGGAATTAATCAAATAGCAAAAACTATGTTCCGATTATCGCTGTTCCTGTTTTGGGGATTACTGGGAACCTCTCTTCTTCACAGCCAAGAAATACAAAGCCTTTGGATGAATGAGCCGGTAAGCATAAATGGTATTCCGGAGGAGTGGCCTTCTACTTTTCGGTACTATGACGGCAAAACCCAGTTGCAATTTGCCATTGGGAATGATACGGCTAATATTTATGTGTGTCTCAAAATTTCTGACCCTAAAACACAGATGAAAATATTTAGTTCCGGAGTAGAAGTGTGGATAGACCCTAAAGGGAAAAAGAATACAGCCGTGGGCATTACCTTTCCTATAAAACGAGTTAGAAGCCAGGAGGAAAAACCCGCTCCCCGCCACGAAATCGGCACTAACCCATTTCAAAAATCGGAGATTGAAAAACTTCAATTGAGAATTCTTTCGGAACAGAAAAATATAAAAGTGAAAGGCTTTCTGAATATTCCCGCTCAAACTTTACCCTCTGATAATTCTTACGGAATCACTGCGGCTTTAGCTTGGGATAGTCTCAATGTACTTTGTATCGAATACAAAATGCCCATTGCGCTCACTTTGCAACACTCTTTTTCTGCAAAAGATACCTTAAAGCCCATTGCCTTAGGATTGGTAGAAAGTGCCATTGAAGGAAACAATCAGTGGCATCGAGATGGCGGGGGTGCCGGTGCAGCGAATTGGGGGAGCGACAACGGATCGCGCAGCAATACCTACAGAAATCAAATGGGTAATGCGGGAATTGATCCACGGGCGGGCAGCACCGACTGGAATACAGACGAAACCGAACCCCGAAGGGAATTTCCCGTGGTTATTACCACTGAAGAGCAAAGAGTATGGAATAAAGTCCGACTGGGATGGGGTCGGTAAGCAAACGGTTATTTCCCTAAATAAGCAGTGTACATCCACACTAACTTTTCTTGCTCGCGGATATAATCACTCATTAAAGCATTTGTCCCTTCATCATCTGCATTTGCCGAAAGTTCCAGCAACTCTCTCTCTAAAGGCAACAATGTGCTGAAACCATCCAATATCAGTTGTACCGCCTTTGTTCCTTCGGAAACATTTCTCGCCTCTTTAATAGAGGATAGTGCCAAATAATCGGAAAAGGTGTGCAGCGGAGTGTAGCCGAGAGTAAGAATACGTTCAGCAATTTCATCTACTTTAATCAAAGCATCGTTGTATAACTCCTCAAACTTCAGGTGAAGCTCAAAAAACTTCTCCCCCGTGATATTCCAGTGGAAACCTCTTGTATTTTGATAGAACAGATGATAATTAGCTAACAGCACATTTAGTTTCTCTGAAAGCTCTTTAGTTTCTACTTTGCTTAATCCAATTCTGTTTTTAGCCATGATGTTCTTTTTTTTAGTCTAAGAATGAAATCCGAAGATAAGCTTAATTGCTGAAGGGAAACGAATACATATCACAACAACATTACCGTACTCATCTCTAACAATTAAAATGCTTCGTTTGTTTTGCTCCCGCCTTTCCATTCCGGTTTTTAGGTATAAAAGATAGGTGAATGGCTCTCTCTTGTGGGACAGCGCATTGTCAGTTAGACTGGCTTAGGTAAAAGCATCTTCTCTCGTTTACTTTATCCCATCATAATTTGGAATTTAGGCTGATGGGGCGCGGCCCTCGCAGCTTACGGCCTCTTTCCCGGAGGAGGGCCTTGGCCTCGGTTATGTTCTCTTTGGTCGTGGAATTCTTTTAGCTTTTGTCTGAATTCTTCTTCAATGTTGTATAGAATATTTACCTTATCGGAGCCTAACACTGCATCAAAGCGGCTTTTGTATTTCTTTTTCAGGTCTAATTTTTTCTGTTCAAAATCCAATTGTTGATCAGCCGTTAGCGAGGGATTGCCTGCCCCCACTTTAAAATTCTTGCGAAGTTGACTCAGATCATCTCGGTAAGCATTAAATACGGGCCAAAATTTTTCGGCTTCATCAGCAGTCAGATTCAATCGTTGAGAAATAAAGGCAATGCGCAATGCTTCTATCTTGCCACCTTTATCTCCCTCCGTTTTCGAAGGCTGGTCTTGTGCAAACCCTTTGGTAGCGGTGAAGCAAACCAACAGCAGAAGTACATAACGCATTGTTTTCATCATTCCGGTTTTCATTTTTATTCCGTTTTGTTTTTTAAAATTATTTACGCTTTAGTTTAAAATAGCATTGTTCAATTCCTCCTCTGAAACATTGTTGAGCAGATATTGGTCTAAACTCAACTCTCCTCGGCTATTTCTACTTTTGAGTTTACTGTTGTCGGTAGATACGTCCAACACACTTTTATTAAACTCATCGGGATGAGAATAGTAGTAGGCCTCCAAATCGGCATCACTCACCTTTTCTAACTGGCACAGTAAATCATCTTTGGGGCACTGTTGTTGGATCGGCTTTACGTGAATGAACATGATCCACACCATTATCACGGCCGCTACACTTCCGGCAAATGCAAAGGTATATCGCGGTTTAAAAATGGTCGCCATCACTTTATCGAGCAGAGTATTCATCCCTCCTAACCATTCGGACAAAGCGCTTTTAGAACGAGTGCTTCTCGGCAAGGTTTGTTGCTGCATTTGAGAAGGAAAGGTCTGGAAATATCCTTCGGGTGCCGGATAGGCATTTATTTTTTGTAAGCGGCTCAGTATGGGAGCTATTTCTTTTAATTCTTCTGCGGATTCGAGTAAGTGTATTTGCTCCATCACTCTGGAGGAAAAATGGGTGAAATAACCGGACGGAAGATCGGCCTGCATTTGCTTTTTTAAACCTGAGAGTTCCGGAGCTATGGCTTTCAACTCTTCTTGCCCTTCTGCCAATTTTAGATTTTGCAATAAGATAGTGCTGAAATTCAGAAAATAATCTTGTGGCAGATGGTAGGGATTGACTTTGTGCAACTTTGCCAACTCAGGAGCTATCTCCATCAACTCTTTCAATATGTCGTCATTAGTTTTCATTTCGCGTTGTAGGACTTTTCGTTTTTGCAGAGGTTTAATGCCCGGCTAATAAAAAGCTCTCGATTTTATGTGCTGCATGATGATAGCTGGCCTTTAGTGCTCCCACGCTGGTGTCGAGTACTTCGCTCATTTGCTCGTAAGGCATTTCATCGTAATAGCGCAGATTAAAAACGATTTTCTGTTTTTCGGGCAGCAATTCAATAGCCTTTTGCAAGCGCGCTTGAATATCCTCAGCATCCACTTGGTGACTATCGCCTTTTATATAATTAGCCGGGGAGTAACCGTCTTCATCATCCACCTCGTTATTCTCAAAAGCCACAGTTGCTTTTCTGTTTCTTTGATTTAAGAAAGTGAGGGTTTCGTTAGTGGCTATACGATACATCCAAGTAAACAACTGGGCATCCGCTCTGAAGTTGTCAAGCCCGCGCCATACTTTCATAAAGGTGTTCTGCATCACATCATCCGTATCGTCATGGTTTTTTACCATTCTGCGAATGTGGTAATACACCCGCTCCTGATATTTCTGCACTAACAAGGTAAAGGCTCTCTCACGAGAGCCGGTGTGGAACATGTCCAATAGCTCACTGTCAGTCATAAGGTTTAGTTGTTGTAAAAAATAGACTTAGGCACTTGTTAAAAGTTTAATGGGGAGTAAGCGTTTGTGTGGGTTAAACACTCCAACACCAAACAGCAAAGGAAATGATTCTTAAAATTAAAAGAGGAAAGAACTATAGGGAGGAAAAGTAGATGTCGGCAGTGTGGCTATATTATTCTAATACGTATTAAGCCCCCCAATCTTCTCTATCTAAACTTCTAAACTGAATAGCTTCCGCCAAATGTTCTGTTCTAATTTCTTCTGTGTCGGCAAGGTCGGCTATGGTGCGGGCCACTTTGATAATACGGTCGTAAGCTCTGGCAGAAAGGTTGAGTTTTTGCATGGCGCGACTCAATAAATTTTTTCCGGCATCATTTATCTGGCAAATCTCCTGTACCATTTGCGGTTCCATCTGAGCATTGCAATGTAGGTTGACCCTACCTGCAAAGCGCGTAGCTTGTACCTGGCGT
>CAZQYO010000005.1:18569-28558 GCA_964597415.1 uncultured Chitinophaga sp. | reverse complement strand
TTTGGGCTGCAAACAATTTTAGGCCAAACAATGGCAACCAAAATATTCACTTGAAAGCCACTTCTTTATTGGTCTATAAAGGATTTTGGCCCAATTACTACCCCGATCAGAAAATTTTTCCGGGCAATTATTTCAATTTCCGATATCACGATGCGGAGTTTTTTATGACTGACGATCGTTATTATTGCGACCCTGAATCTGATTCAACCGGTGACTTTTTAGGGGAAACTCAAATGATATGGCTAAAGAATAAATTGCTGATGAGTGATGCCAGTTTTAAATTTATTTGTGTGGGGTCACAGGTGCTTAACGATAATCACTTTGGAGAATCTTATGCCCGCTACAAAAGGGAACGCAACGACTTGTTTGACTTTATTGCCCACAACAATATTCAAGGAGTGATGTTTTTGACAGGCGATAAACATTATAGTGAAATCTGCAAGCGTGAATGGAATGGCTTTCCGCTGTACGACTTTACTTGTTCTCCGCTTACCAGCCCCCCACTTCCACGCAGGATTTTTGGCGCTTATCACAATCCATGGCGAATTAAGGGAACCGATTATCCACTTAAAAACTTCGGACGTATTTCTATCAGTGGCGAAAAAGGAAATCGGGAAATGAAGATTGAAATTTTTGGACGTGGCGGTTACAAAAAGCGTGAATTCAATATTAACGAGAACGAACTGAAACGGAAATAACAGAATATGCTAATCTATTATCTGTTGCTTCCTTTCCTTTATTTTCTATCAAGACTTCCTTCTTCTTTGCTCTATAAACTTTCTGATGTACTCGCTTTTGTACTGGGGAAGGTTCTGCGTTACCGCAAAGAGGTAGTGTATGTGAACTTGAAAAATTCCTTTCCGGAAAAGGGGAAGAAGGAAATAGAAATGCTTGCCAAACAATTCTATACTCACTTGGCCGACCGCGTAGTAGAGAGCATTAAGTGTGTGACCATTTCAGAAGAGGAAATTCAGGAAAGAGTAATCACCGAAAACATGGAATTGCTGAACGACTATTATGATAAAGGTCGTCATGTGGTTTTAATGGTTGGGCATATCGCTTCGTGGGAGTTTGCCGGTTATAAACTGAGTATTAATTCTCGCTTTTGGAATTTTGCCATTGTGAGTAAGGTCAGCAATAAGTATTTTAATCAACTGGTGCAGGATACACGAGGCAAATTGGGAATGCACTTGGTAACGATGAAAGACGCTAATCTGTTTTTCAAAAAGGAATTGCCGCAGTTGTCGGTAGGCGCGTTTATCAGCGACCAATCACCGCCAACGCCTTCGAGGGCGTACTGGGCTACTTTCTTAAACCAAGACACTCCTTTTTTTACCGGGGCCGAGCGATATGCAAGACAGCATAACTGTGTAGTCATTTATCCTAAAATAGTGCAAACCTCACGAGGGCATTACAGCGCACGCCTGCATTTAATTACCGAGAATCCACAGACTGAAGCAGAGAATAGGATAACGGAAAAGTTTGTGCGGTTATTAGAGAGTCATCTAAGGGAATACCCCTCTGATTGGCTTTGGAGCCATAAAAGATGGAAGCATAAAAGAAAATAAAAACCCACACAGAGTCTGACGTTAAGTCGCACTTAAGTCAGGATTTGGGCTTAGCAACCTCGCTGTAATTCGCGGTTAACTTGTTTTTTGGACGAAGACCACCGTTGCCGGTGATTGCGACCCGCCATTGAAGTTACAACTTAGGCCCGGTTCTCTAATTATTATCCAACTAACGCATCGGTCTGTGTGGGCTATCTTGATTCAGCCTGTCTATTTGCTGAATATATCTTCAAAGAACTATGGTGAATATAATGGCTGAACGCGAATAAGCAATGTTTTATTGCATGATTTTTCTCACCACTTATAGGCATTGCTCCCAATCGGCTAATCAATTGCCCTGTAATAATAGTCGGCTACTCCACCCAATCGGCTATAAAAATATTTGTTTCTCTGGTGCCACCGTTATTCCGGTTACTGCTCCACGCCAGTTTCTTCCCATCATTGGAGAACATAGGGAAAGAATCGAACACTTTGTCAAATGTGATTTGCTCTAAACCGGTGCCATCGGTATTTACCATATACATATTGAAAGGGATGGCCTTTGTGACGTGATTCGATGAGAAAATTATTTTATTGCCCGAAGGATGGAAAAAGGGTGCCCAGTTAGCTCCCCCTAAATTAGTGAGTTGCTTGCGCTCGCTGCCATCCACATTGGCAATGAATAATTCCATTTTGAGCGGGGATACTAAATGCTTTTTCAGGTACTCTTTATAATCTGTCTTTTCTGAATCGGTATCAAAGTGCGATGCCCGCCAAATAATTTTAGAACCATCCGGGGAAAAGTTGCCTCCGCCATCATAGCCTAACTCGTGGGTAATTTGTTTTACATCGCTACCATCTAAGTTCATAGTGTAAAGTTCCAAATCTCCACTTCGGTCAGAGGTAAAAAGTATTTTATCGCCTTTGGGAGAAACTACGGCCTCGGCATCATAGTAATTATTGTTAGTTAGTTGCTTCACAATATTTCCCTTCAGGTCAGCCACAAAGATTTCGTATTCAGGATAAATAGGCCACAGGTATTTTCCATGCTCATGCCCCGGCTCCGCTGGGCAGCTATCTATTTTCAGGTGAGTGGAAGCATAAAGAATTTGTGAGTCGCCCGGCAAGAAAAACGAACAGGTAGTTCTTCCTTTGCCCGTACTGATAAGCGAAGAGGTGCTATCCGCGAGGTTCATCATAAAAATTTGGTCGCACATCGCTCCCTTCGATTTATTTGTGTGTTGATAAGTGAGGCGGGTATCGTCAAAACTCCAATAGGCTTCGGCATTTTCTCCTCCGAAAGTTAACTGTCGGGTATTTTTCAAATGCACCTCTTGTGCAAAATGAATAGTACTGCTGTCTATGGTCGAATTTGCTCCGGGAACAGAGGCGGTAATAGTTTGGCTGAATCCGGTAAAGAGTAACACAATTGAAAGAAGGTAAATGAAGCGGTACATGGTATCTATAGTTTAAGGCGCGAATAAAGCGAAGCCTTTGTCACGGTTTTGTAAAAAAAGTTGCGCTTACTTTTCGGCTAACTACTTTATACTCAGAACGGATGAAAAAGCCCTCTGAATGAGGTGAAACTTTTTCAGCCCAGCGCGTATATACACTAAGCAAACGTGGTGTAGCATATTCAGGAAAATAATTTGGTTATCTACACTATGCAGGCTAAAACCCGACCTACGGAAGGGCACAGACACAACTAATTTCACAACTAAATTGAACTATATGAAAAAGGGAATTTTTGCAATCGTTTTTATGGCAATGGGGCAAATTGGATTTTCGCAATACTCTCTTACTTTCTGTAAAGAGGTAAGCACAGAAGGCAAAGCGCAGAACGCCTCAAATACTATCAGCACAGGTAAGGAAGGCAATCCGGTTAAAATATTGGTAAAGGGAGATGAAAAGCTCAATGTAGAGGGAGTGGAGTATCGAATATTTTTTGTGGATGATAACGGCAAAGAGTCTGAAATTTCAAAACTTCCTCAGTTTGTAGAACCCGAATGGGGTTTTGCATGGAAGAAAGTTACTTTTTACAATCCCGGCACGTACCGTGTAAAAGTGTACAACGATAAAGGCACTTACCTTACTTCAGCAAATCTGAATGTAAAGTCGGAATAAGAAACGGGGGCGTTTGGAGTAATTCCTTTCGTCCTCTAAAAAACAAAAGAATGCGACACGAGTATATCGTGCCGCTTTTCTTTTTTGGGGAGTATAAGACCAAGTACTGTTCCTCAAACACTATCCGCACATTTTCATCCCTTTCCCTTACGACCCTACTCTTGTGCTTTATATCTGTTTGCTTTGTACTCCTGGTGAATAAGCAGAACTAAGCAATCAAGATAGAAAAGAGTAGGTTCCTATCTCCCAACTTCTCCGTATTAGTTGCGCTGACATTTTTTTTAGGCTTTCTCGAAACAGGCTGACAAGGATTGTCCCCTCTTTTGCTCTACCTTGAAGCAAAAAAAAAGCGACACGAATAAATCGTGTCGCTTGTCTGTTGTTCTGCTGATGTAGATTAATCTTCTTTGTTTTCTTCTTCAGCAGGGCTTTCTGTTTCCGGTGCTTCGTTAGAAGTATCTTCTACTTTTGGCTGTGCCTTTTTTGAAGAAGCTTTATCTTCTGCGGCTTTAGCATCCATCTTCTCTTTTAATTCACTTAAAGCGCTCAGATCTCCGAGAGTAGTTTTTTCAAGTCCTTTTTGAAGATTCTTCACCGTCTTAGTAGCTTTTTCGCGTTCGGCTTTTTTCTCTTTTTTCTCTCCTTCTATGGATTCCTTTTTAAGGTCTTCCCATATACGGGCATGAGAAACAATAATCTTCTTGTCGTTGCGGCTGAACTCGATTACTTTAAACTCAGCTTTCTCATCCGTTTCTACCATGCCACCTTGTTCTTTAGCTAAGTGCTTTTTAGGCGCGAAGGCTTCTAAGCCATAAGGAAGCAGAACAATGGCTCCTTTATCTTCTACACTAAGCACAGTAGCTTCGTGAACAGAGCCAACCGGGAACACAGTTTCAAAAGTATCCCAAGGATCTTCTTCAATTTGCTTGTGACCGAGAGTCAGTTTGCGGCTTTCATTGTCAATATCCAACACTACTACCTCCAGTTCGTTGCCAATTTTGGTAAACTCACTTGGATGGCTGAAACGTTTTACCCAAGACAAATCGCTGATGTGAATCATTCCACCGATACCTTCCGCCAACTCAACAAATACTCCGAACGGAGTGATGTTTTTTACCTCTCCTTTTACTCTGGTGCCTACGGGGAACTTCTCTGCAATTTTATCCCATGGGTCTTCCGTCATTCTCTTCAACGATAAGGACATCTTGCGCTCTTCGCGGTTGATGGTCATCACGATAGATTCGTAAGAGTCGTTCAGGTGGAAAAACTCACGGCTGTTGATAGGCGTGTTGCTCCATGAAACTTCCGACACGTGAATCAATCCTTCTACTCCCGGAATTATTTCGAGGAAAGCTCCGTAATCTTCAATGTTCACTATCTTTCCGGTTACTTTGCTGCCTACGTCAATATCCTTATCTAAGGTATCCCACGGATGCGGCTGCAATTGTTTCAGACCTAATGAAATTCTCTTCTTGTTATCATCGTAATCTAAAACGACCACATTCAATTTCTGGTTCAGTTCTAACACTTCTTTCGGATGTGAAATTCTTCCCCATGAAATATCGGTGATATAAAGGAGGCCGTCCACCCCGCCAAGGTCAATAAATGCACCGAAGTCGGTAATATTTTTGATGGTTCCTTCAAGGATTTGTCCTTTCTCTAATTTGCCGATAATAGCATCGCGCTGGGCTTCAATATCGCTTTCGATAAGTGCTTTATGCGATACCACCGCGTTTTTAATGGCTTCATTGATTTTTACCACTTTGAGTTCGAGTGTTTTCCCTACATACACATCGTAATCGGTAATAGGTTTCACATCAATCTGAGAGCCGGGTAAGAAGGTTTCCATTCCGAATACAGTGGCAATAAGCCCTCCTTTCGTTTTAGAAATTACTTTACCGGTTACTACCGTTCCTTCATTGTGGGCATTTACAATCTCCTCCCAAGCCTTCAACATTCGCGCGTTTTTGCGACTCAGCACAAGCACGCCTTTTTTGTCTTCTTTGTTTACGACATACACATCATACACGTCTCCTATTTTCAGTTCTTCTATATCTCTGAATTCTGAAAGAGGTACCAATCCGTCTGATTTGAATCCGATGTTCAGCACCACGTCAGTGCCGGTAATGGCCACTATGGTACCCTTTACAATTTCATCGTTTTCAATAGTGCGGAGTGTGCTGCCGTAAAGAACATCATATTTCTTATGGTCTTCTTCGTTGTATCTGACAACGTTTCTTTTGTCCACCGTCCAGTCAAAATCGTCATGCGATGTACTGGTTTCGGGGGTAGCGTTAATTAAATTATTTTCTTCCATTTTGTCATCCCGGATTTGTTTATTCCCGAACCGGAATCGGGTTTGGTTTTATTAAAAAAATTCACTTTTTTGTAAAGCGGGGCGCAAATATAGCAATATCGGGTCTTAAAAGGCATCTTTTTGATGGGATTAGTGCAAATTTATTTTGCCGGCAAAGCCCCTCTTTTTAGTTTTTACCGGTTATTCGGTTAATCTGCCGTTCGGTAAGCGCCATGCTTTCCTTTCCACCTCCCTCTTTTATCTGTTCCGGCAAGCCGCATACAGATACCCTTTCCTCAACCGCCAGGGAGCCTCTCTCATCGGTCTATCCTTCGGTGCATATTTATTCTAATTTCACCCCGTTAACCATTTGTTATGTCTGCCATCCAAATCAAGAAATTATTAGTGGCGAACCGTGGCGAAATCGCTATCCGGATTCTTCGCGCAGCGTCTGAACTTAAAATAAAGACCGTAGCTGTTTATACATTTGAAGACCGCTATTCCCTCCACCGCTACAAAGCGGATGAGAGTTACCAGATTGGAATTAACGCGGAGCCGTTGAAGCCGTATTTGGACGTGGAAGAGATAATCCGAACCGCCAAGCTGAACGGAGTAGATGCTATCCATCCGGGATATGGCTTTCTGTCAGAAAACGTGACGCTTGCCCGCAGATGTGGCGAGGAGGGGATTGTGTTTGTAGGTCCTCGCCCCGATGTGATGGAAAAGCTGGGCGATAAGGTAGCCGCTAAAAAAGTAGCTATTGAGGTGGCTGTGCCCATTATCCCCGACAGCCGCATTCCGCTGCTGAAATTGGCGGATGCGGTTACTGAGGCGGAATTTATTGGCTACCCCGTGATGTTAAAGGCTGCCGCAGGTGGTGGAGGAAGAGGGATGCGGGTGGTACATAACGAGGAGGAATTGAGCAAGGCATTTTTTGAAGCGAAAAACGAAGCCAAGAAAGCCTTTGGAGATGATACCGTGTTTCTGGAGAAATATATTGATGACCCTAAGCACATCGAGGTGCAGATATTAGGCGATAACCACGGCAATGTGGTGCACCTGTTTGAGCGGGACTGCTCGGTACAGCGCAGGTTCCAGAAGGTGATTGAGTTGGCCCCCTCCATTTTGTCGCAACCCACCAGAGAGAAGTTGTTCGACTACGCACTGCGCTTGGCAAAACACGTCAATTACAACAATGCCGGCACGGTAGAGTTTCTGGTAGATAAAGACGAGAACATTTTCTTTATTGAAGTAAACCCCCGAATACAGGTAGAGCATACCATTACCGAAGAGATAACCGGGGTAGATATTGTGCGCTCGCAAATCATTATTGCAGCCGGTCACGAACTTTCTCACCCGCAGATCTTTCTGCATCGGCAGGAGGAGGTCAAATGCAACGGTTGGGCCATTCAATGCCGCATTACTACCGAAGACCCCGAGTACGATTTCAAACCCGACTACGGAACCATCGTGGCCTACCGCAATGCCGGAGGTTTTGGTATTCGCTTAGATGAAGGCAGTTCCTATTCGGGGGTACGCATTTCTCCCTTTTTCGATTCCATGTTGGTAAAGGTCTCTGCCTGGAGCCGCACCCTCAAAGGGGCCACTCAACGCCTGCATCGCACCTTGCAAGAGTTTCGTATTCGCGGAGTAAAGACCAACATCCCTTTTCTGGTGAATGTGATGGAGAACCACGAGTTTCAGCAAGGGAAAGCTACCGTGGGCTTTATTGCCCGCCACCCTCAGTTGCAAATTCCTAAGTGGGGATACGACAAGGACAGAGGCACCAAATTAGTGCGCTACTTGGCAGAGTTAAAGGTAAACGGCCATCCGGACGTAAAGACGTACGACCCCGATAAGAAGTTCCGAACCCCTATCGTGCCGGAGTTTAATGCTACCACGCCATTTCCCAAAGGGAGCAAAGACCTGTTGAATGAACTGGGGCGCGAGGAGTTTTTGAAGCGATTGAAAGCCGATCACAAAATCCATTACACCGATACGACTTTCCGCGATGCCCATCAGTCGCTTTTTGCCACCCGCCTCCGCGATATAGATATGATGAATGTGGCCGAAGGCTTTGCCCGCAATCACCCCGAAATATTTTCCCTCGAAGTGTGGGGCGGAGCCACTTTCGATGTATGTATGCGCTTTTTGCACGAAGACCCCTGGGAGCGGCTCCAGCGTTTCCGCAAAGCGGCACCTAATATTCTGTTGCAAATGCTTTTCAGAGCCAGCAATGCCGTAGGCTACACCGCTTATCCCGATAATCTGATCGAGAAGTTTATTGTAAGAAGTGCCGAAAACGGAATTGACATTTTCCGCATATTCGATTCGCTCAACTGGGTGGATAGCATGAAGATGAGCATCCGCACCGTTCGCGAAAAAACCAATGCTCTTGCCGAAGCCTGCATCTGCTACACGGGCGATATTATGAACCCCGACCGGCAAAAATTCAGCTTGCCGTATTATGTGGATTTGGCGAAACGCTTAGAGGGCGAAGGGGCGCACCTTCTCGCTATTAAAGATATGGCCGGGCTGCTCAAGCCCTATGCTGCCGAACTACTTATCGGGGAGTTAAAAAAGAATATTTCTATCCCTATTCACCTGCACACCCACGATACCTCTTCGCTGCAAGCTGCCACTTACCTGAAAGCCATAGAAGCCGGAGCAGATGTAATAGATGTGGCCTTGGCCAGCATGAGCGGACTGACCTCGCAACCCAACTTCAATTCCATAGTGGCGATGATGAAGGGGCACGAGCGCGAAAACCCGGTCAACCTCAAATCGCTAAATGCTTACAGCAACTATTTTGAGGTGGTGCGCGAATACTATTACCCCTTTGAGAGCGAGCTGAAATCTGGCACAGCCGAAGTATATGAACACGAAATCCCCGGAGGGCAATACTCTAACTTATTGCCGCAGGCGCGTTCATTAGGTTTGGAAGATAAGTTTGAAACCATCAAGCACAACTACGAAGTGGTGAACCAAATGTTTGGCGATGTAGTAAAGGTAACTCCCAGCAGCAAGGTAGTGGGCGATATGGCGCTGTTTATGACTTCCAACAACCTCACGGCACAAGACGTGTATGAAAGAGGCGATACCCTTTCGTTTCCCGATTCAGTCAAACAATTCTTTAAAGGAGATTTGGGGCAGCCCTACGGTGGTTTCCCCCAAAAGCTGCAACATATTGTGCTGAAAGAAGAAGTGCCATACACCGACCGCCCCAATGCCCACCTGGGCCCCATTGATTTTGACCGCGAGATGACCGAGTTTAAAAAGAACTATGACGAGATGATGACGATAGATGATTTTCTTTCGTTCAAAATGTATCCAAAAGTATTTGATGCGTTCTACCAGTTTCGCAAGCACTTTGGCGACATCCGCTACCTGCCCACCCCTGCCTTTTATTACCCCATGAAATCGAACGAAGAAATCATTGTGACCATAGAGCCGGGCAAGAGCCTGCTGGTGCGTTTCCGCTACATGGGCGCACCCAACGAAGACGGGATGCGCGAGGTGTACTTCCAGATTAACGGACAAACCCGCAACGTGAGCGTGCGCGACACCGGTATCAAAGTGCTAAAGGCCGACCACTACAAGGTCAAAGCTGCCCACGAAATAGGCGCACCGCTGCAAGGCAAATTAGTCAGCGTGCTGGTGAAAGAAGGGGAGGAGGTGCGCAAAAACCAAGCCCTGTTCGTGATCGAAGCCATGAAAATGGAGAGCACCATCACCGCGCCCATTGCGGGCGTGGTCAGCCGGGTTTACTTAGCCGAAGGGGTCATGGTAGAGCAGGATGATTGTGTCGTGAGTTTGTAACGAAAGGCAATTCAATTACTTGGCGCCTTACTGCGCTCACTTGGGGCACATCACTCTCCCACGGGCGTGTGTGCTGTGGCGCTTCTTGCGGACAAGCCTTTTCTCCATTCGCAACCGGCAATTGGCCATCTGCAATTTTCTCCATGCCCTCCATGCCCTTAATGGTTTCGTTTCGATTCTAAATTCGGTATTCGGTATTGGAA
>CAZQYO010000005.1:0-18469 GCA_964597415.1 uncultured Chitinophaga sp. | reverse complement strand
TTGTAGAAAGAAAAATATTCCCGGTATGGCGCACCGTAGGTGCCGCCTGTTTATCATTTCATTATAAGTCCTTCCATTTTCCATAAGGTTTATAAGGTGGGCGGTGTGGTTTAATTTATTCTACTAAGGTAGGAGCTTAAAGCCTTATTGCCAGAGTCAATAGATTCCCTTAATGTCCTCCATGCCCTTAATGGTTTCGTTTCGATTCTAAATTCGGTATTCGGTATTGGAAATTCATCATTCGCCACTGCTAACAGCAAATACAAAACAACAGGCGGCACCTCCGGTGCGCCTCGTTTCACCATTATATTATTTCTACAAACAGCATGCTCCTTCGGAGCAAAGCCAATTTGTATTCACCCTATCGGGGTCGTCTGTTTGTAGAAAGAAAAATATTCCCGGTATGGCGCACCGTAGGTGCCGCCTGTTTATCGTTTCAGTACAAGTCCTTCCATTTTCCATAAGGTTTATAAGGTGGGCGGTGTGGATTAATTTATTCTACTATGGGCAGCATACCGTCCACCTCCATTAACCTTCTCCCTCTTATCGCGAAATCAATGCAGCGGTCATTAATATATTTTCATCAGGTTTATAAGCCGGGACGGTGTGGTTTAATTTATTCTACTAAGGTTTAGTTGAAAAAATGAAAGGGACGAAACATTCCTGCAAAATCATTCGTCCCGTTCTCACAGAAATTGCGAGCGACTGCCCCCCTTTTATTTCTGCGCCTCAATGATAATTACCGGCTTGGCACCTACCGATACTAACAAGTATAGCGAAATTTAAGTTTTTGCATTAATGTCTGCTGAAAATTAGAAGAAAACTACAACTTTCTATCCATTCCTGCTATGGTACTGTAACGAATTATTTAACTGGTATTAATACCTCGTGAAGAACCGTAACAAATCATCTGATTTATATCAATAGCTCACGAGATACCGCAACAAATCACTTGAATTGCTTAAATACCTCGTGAAGAACCGTAACAAATTATCTGATTTATATCAATAGCTCACGAGATACCGCAACAAATCACTTGAATTGCTTAAATACCTCGTGAAGAACCATAACAAATCATCTGATTTATATCAATAGCTCACGATATACCGGAACAAATCACTTGAATTGCTTAAATACCTCGTGAAGAACTGTAACAAATCATCTGATTTATATCAATAGCTTACGAGATACTGCAACAAATTACTTGAATAGCTTAAATATCTCGTAAAGAACCGCAACAAATCATCTGATTCATATCAATAGCTCACGAGATATTGCAACAAATCATCTGATTTATATCAATAGCTCACTAGATACCGCAACAAATCACTTGAATTGCTTAAATACCTTGTGAATAACCGTAACAAATAGATTGATTTGTATCAATAGCTGATAAACTATTGTAAGGAATGAACTATTTTGTATAGGTAGTTGACAATGGATAATGGGAAATGAAAGCATTTTCTTCCATATTCCTCAAAAAATTAAATAAAATGCCTGATATTTACTTCAATATACTACGTGGTGACATCCCGAACTCTATATTTTACTCAGCCATTTTAGCATGTCTTAGTCTAAGATTAGTCTTCAGGCCCTCACTACTTTACGGTTTCATTAAAACCTATTTATTCACCCATATAGATCAAAGTCATGGAAACTACTTGGCGTTTTCTCATTAATCAGTTTTTAAACGCTTCTGTCAAAAGCTATAAAAAGACACTGAAGTTGAGCAACTATCACGATGCTTATTTGAATAAAATGATGCAAGAGCAGCCTTTAGACCCCGATTGGGCTACCCTTTACAATCGCTACCACCCGTTTCATCAAGCCTTTGTCGAAGAATATGCCAAGTGGAAAAGCGGTGGAGGCAATCGCAAAGGTCAAACCCTTAATTTAAGGCAACAACTCAAGCTGCTTATCACCAAAGTAAATAGGTGGGAGGCACTGATACAAATTATCCCCGGCTTTGAAAAAGGGAAGCCCGATTATGTCGCCCTGTTTCCGCAGGGGCACAAGCCTTTCAACTTTGGCGCAATAACCGGTCGCGTAAATGCGGTAAAGGAACTGAGCCAAAGCCTGAAACCCTATGCGCTGGTCAACCCCGCTATACAAATAGTAAAAGACGAAGTAGATACTTTTTATACCGCGCTCTCTATGGCTCGCAATACTCAGCAAGGCGCCAAAGGCGGCACCAAACAACGCAGCACGCAAGTAGAAACCAAGCGAATAGAAGCCATGACTGAACAATTTCGCAATCTCGGATTCCTGATCAACAAATCAGCCGAAAACCTTTCTTTTATTGCTCCCTTCTTTGAACTGAATGTGCTGCGCGATCGTTCGCAATGGCTATATACCGGCACGCTCCCTGCCGGCAAAACAGAAGCCGTGCTCATACATACTTTCGTAGCCGATGACGAACTGGAACTGAAAATCACATCGAATGACGCGGTGCCAGCAGATGCACAGGTGCAACTTTATTTAGCCTCTGCCGCTGGCGGCACAGATAGTGCTGCGATAAATCTATCTTCAAACAAGGCAAAGATCACTATAAATGTAGCCGACTTCGGCATCAGCGATTATGGCCGTCACCGCCATCTGACGGTGGTCAACAGCACCACCTATACCTTTCATTACGAAATCGAATTGCTGTAAATCATCACTCCCGCTCCGCACACATCGGCAAAGAACCCGCCATTCCCTTTCTGCATTAAGTATTGGAGCAGGGATACTACTCCGATAAATGAAGTGCATAAGAACGACCGGCTCGGGTTCTCCGAAACTAAAATGCCACTTGCAGTGAAGTGGCATTTTAGTTTTTAGGCAAAACAGGCTGAGTCTATATCACCATTTCTTTCAGATTGGGGCTGATGACTAATTTGCCCGCAGTCTTTTCTTTTATTTCTTCTACGGTTACACCGGGCGCAATTTCCAATAGGTGAAATGCTCCGTCTTTGATTTCGTAAAACCCTAATTCAGTCACCACACGGGTAATACAGTTTTTGCCGGTAAGCGGCAAAGTGCACTTAGGCAACAACTTCGACTGTCCTTTCGGATTCGTTTGCATCATCGCCACTATAATGTTATCGGTAGCGGCTACCAAATCCATAGCGCCTCCCATTCCTTTCACCATTTTGCCGGGTATTTTCCAGTTGGCAATGTCGCCATTTTCATCTACTTCCATCGCACCGAGCACAGTGAGGTTGACATGGCCGCCACGAATCATCGCAAAACTATCGGCTGACGAAAAAAGAGAAGCGCCCTTGAGCATAGTCACCGTTTGTTTGCCGGCATTAATCAGGTCGGCATCCACTTCTTCATCGCGCGGAAAGGCTCCCATTCCCAACAATCCGTTTTCACTTTGCAAGGTCACGTTCATCCCTTCGGGAATGTAGTTAGCGACCAGAGTAGGAATACCAATGCCGAGGTTCACATAGTACCCATCGCGCAGTTCTTTGGCTATTCGTTTTGCTATTTCAAATTTATTTAAGGCCATAATTCAAGGTTTCAATTTGCAGTGAAAAAAATACAGTAGTGGAGAATAAATTAATGAACTAATTGTGGCGTAAATAGTTCGCGCCTGAGCACCTCATTTATTTCCATCTTTAAATCTCTTACCGTGCTCATGGTGCTTTCCTCTAAGGGGAGGCGAATGCCCATCTTGCAGGCTAAGAGTATATTCTCTATTTCATCGAGATAATCTATCACGCGGGTAAGATGCCGGGCACTATCTGCGGCATCTTTTGTCCGGTTCATCAGTTCCATCTCCTGATACATTTGCCCCAGATTGGTGTAAATGTATTCGGCAAAATTATTCTGGCCGTATTCGGTTAACTTCTCTGTGGTGAGAGCTAACTTAATTTTCATTAGCAACAGTTTATCTGACAGTCGTAATTCCATAATGAGTGTGTAGGTGAATTAATCTTTAGATATGGTTCTCTGCTCTATTCGTTTTTTGTAGTCGGTGCCTTTAAAAATCCGGTTCACGTAAATACCGGGCACATGAATACAATTCGGATCCAACTCGCCCGGCTCTACCAATTCCTCTACTTCTGCAATAGTTATTTTACCGGCTGTCGCCATCATGGGATTAAAGTTGCGAGCCGTACCTTTAAACAGCAGGTTGCCCATTGTATCTCCCTTCCACGCTTTCACAATGCTGAAATCTGCTTTCAACCATTGTTCCATCACATACATTTTACCGTTGAACTCCCGTGTTTCTTTGCCCTCGGCCACTTCAGTGCCATAGCCCGTAGGCGTGTAAAAGGCAGGAATGCCGGCACCTCCCGCTCTTATTCTCTCTGCTAAGGTTCCCTGCGGCACCAGATCCACCTCTAACTCTCCCGACAGCAACTGTCGCTCAAACTCCGCGTTTTCGCCCACATAACTGCTGATCATTTTCTTTACCTGCTTGGTTTGCAGCATCAAGCCAATGCCGAAATCATCTACTCCGGCATTATTAGATATACAGGTAAGTCCCTTTACCCCGCTTTTAATTAAAGCGGTAATGCAATTTTCGGGGATTCCGCAAAGTCCGAACCCTCCCAACATCAATACCGCATTATCAGGAATGTCTTTTACTGCCTCATCGGCATTGGCAACAACTTTATTCATAGTCCTAAATATTGTGCCGTAAAGAAAAAGGGTTTGAAGGGCGTATGTAAGGTCACTTACTCACATCCGATTCGCGTTTGCTCAGTTCTGTGAGTATTTCTTCGTACAGTTTATTCTGCCAAACGGGGTGGGAAAGGTAAAACTGATAACTTTTGTTGAATTGTTCTTCGGTTACTCCGTTGTTCTTATAAATCTGTGCATACAGTTCGCGAGTCACTTCGGCTTCATTAGCACCGCCTTTCCCTTTCATTTCGGCTACGGCATCTGCGATGTGCATGTCTGCCATAATCATTTTCATTTTCTCAATCGGAAATACATCCGCAGGCATTTTAGGCATATCGGCTTTGCACGCGAATAAGAATAACAGTAGCAAGGGAGTGTAGCGCTTCATTATTTTTGCTAAAATAGAATTACTTGCGAATGGATTTTGAAAAATACACTACACTTATCGAAGAAGTAAAGCGAAAGGGGGCGAGATTAGTGGCGGTGTCTAAAACCAAACCTCCGGCAGAGATACTGACACTGTACGATCGGGGGCAAACACTATTTGGGGAAAACAAGGTACAGGAGTTAGTACAGAAATACGAGCAACTGCCTAAAGATATAGCCTGGCATCTCATAGGGCATCTTCAAACAAACAAAGTAAAGTTTATAGCCCCGTTTGTTTCCATGATACAGTCAGTGGATAGCATGAAGTTGCTCGCAGAAATTGATAAACAGGCTGCGAAACAAGAGCGCACCATTGATTGCCTGTTGCAAATTTACATTGCCGATGAGGAAACGAAATTCGGGCTAAGTCAAACCGAAGCAGAGGAGATGTTGTGTTCTTCGCAGTTTACTTCCCTATCTCATGTTCGTGTTTGCGGCTTGATGGGCATGGCCACCAATACGGAAGAGGAGGAGCAGATTCGCAGAGAATTTCGCAGCCTGAAAACTTTCTTTGAAAAACTGAAGAGGACCTACTTTAAGGAGAACCCTTTCTTCTGTGAGTTGTCTATGGGCATGAGTGCTGATTACAAAATTGCACTGGAAGAAGGAGCTACATTGATTCGAGTGGGGAGTAAGCTGTTTGGAGAAAGAGAGTATCTGTAAAACTTACCAAGGATTTTCTAAATCCTTTGCTTTATACAGATGGTTGCGGGTAATGAAGTAAGTGCTTCCGGTAGTTCTTTTTAATTGCAGACTATCTTGTTTGCCCTCAAATAATTTTGAAAGCAGGGAGAGCGGAAACAGAAACAAAAAGAAGATAACAGTCAGTATCACTTTAGACATCACAAAGCCCATTGCTTCGCCCAGTTTCATCCATGCCCATGCTATTTTTGCGGTGAGAAATTTGGAGAATATCCCCACCAATCCTATAAGGATACTTAGGGTAATGAGCCAGAGGTAGTGTTGCTTTGTTGCGAAATAGACTACTAACAGACCCACACAAATAGTGAGTAGTATCTCTACTTCTTTCTCGCGGTTAAGTTTGATTTTCATACTTAGAAAATAGTGTAAACAAAGGGAGCCATAGCAGAGCCTCCGCCAATAACCAATAAAATGCCAATGAGCAACAGAACGATAATCATGGGAAGCAGCCACCACTTCTTTCGCTCCATCAAAAAGTGCCAGAGATCTTTTAGGAATTCCATAGTTCGAGCAGGATTTAATCTAAAGTAAATTCTTTTTTCCAATCGGTCTTCTCTTGCCATTCTGCTTGGTCGGCTTTCGATAAAATAAAATTCCCCATCACCAGATAGTCCATTTCGGTGCGCATGAAACATTTATACGCATCGTCAGGCGTGCAAACGGGCGGTTCGCCTCTCACATTAAAACTGGTATTGACCAAAAGGCTGTAACCGGTGAGTGCTTTGAATTTTTCGAGCAGTAAATAAAAGCGCGGATTCGTTTCCCTATGGATAGTTTGCACACGAGCCGAAAAGTCTATGTGCGTCACTGCCGGAATATCGGAACGCAAATGATAAAGCCGATCATTCATCGAAAGGGAAGAATAGTTTTCGGGCAGGGGATTTCTTCGCGATTCTTTGACCGGAGCCACCAATAGCATGTAAGGCGATGAGGTATCGAGGTCGAAATACTCTTTTGCATCTTCGGCTAATACCGATGGGGCAAATGGACGAAAACCTTCACGGTATTTTATTTTCAGGTTTAGCTTCTTCTGCATTTCAGCATTGCGGGCATCCCCCAAAATACTTCTGTTGCCCAAGGCTCTCGGACCAAATTCCATTCGCCCCTGCATCCATCCCACTACCTTTCCATCGCTGATTAGTTGAGCTGTTTTCTCGGTCAATGCTTCCACGTTTTCCGGCTTTGCAAAAGAGGCCTTGTACTTGCGCAAAGTCTTCTCGATATCCATGTCCGAGAATTCCGGGCCGAGGTAGGCCCCTTTCATCGCATCGGGTTTGTTGGAGATGTTCCTCTCTTTATTAAAGTGAATGTAGTAGGCTGCCTGTGCCGCTCCTACGGCACCGCCCGCATCCCCCGATGCCGGTTGTATATAAAGATGCTTGAATAGCCTACTCCTTAATAAACGACCATTGGCAACACAGTTTAAGGCTACTCCTCCTGCCATACAAAGGTTTTCGCTACCGGTCAGTTTCATTGCTTCTGCGGCCATCTTCATCACTACCTCTTCCGTCACCTTTTGAATAGCAAGAGCCAAATCGCAATGGTGCTGTTGCAGTTCCTCTTCTTCCTTTCTTCTTTTGAAGCCGAAAAGTTTTTCCCACTTATCGTCAACTGCCATTCGCAAACCGGTAGCATAATTGAAATACTCCTGATTCAAATGTATAGAGCCGTCTGCTTTAATGTCCGTCAGTTGCTCCGTGATAATTGCGATGTATTCGGCTACTTTTTGAGCTTCGGGATTGCCGTACGGAGCTAAGCCCATTAGTTTATATTCTCCGGAGTTTACTTTAAAGCCGAGAAAATAAGTGAAGGCAGAATAGAGCAATCCGACTGAGTGAGGGAAGTGAAGTTCTTTTAGGTTTTCGATGGAATTGCCTTTTCCCATTCCAATGGAAGCGGTAGCCCACTCACCCACGCCATCAATGGTAAGGATAGCTGATTCTGAAAACGGTGAGGGATAGAAGGCACTGGCGGCATGGGAGAGGTGGTGCTCCGGAAACAGAAATTTGATTCGGGGGTGATAGCCCTCTATTTGTTCTAACTCTTCCCGTATAATGCGCTTGAGAAAAATTTTCTCTTTAATCCATACCGGCATGGAAGCGATAAAGGAGCTGACCCCTTTGGGTGCAAAGCCGTAATAGGTTTCTAACAAGCGCTCAAATTTGAGTAACGGCTTATCGTAAAAGGCGATGGCTTCTATGTCTTTCAGGCTTCTGCCGGAATATTGCAAGCAAAACTTTATGGCATTAATAGGAAATGAGGCATCCTGCTTTTTGCGGGTAAATCTCTCTTCTTGGGCTGCGGCAATTATTTCCCCCTCTTCTAAGATAGCAGCAGCCGAATCATGGTAAAAAGCAGAAATTCCAAGAATGGTCATGTGTAGGTGGCAAAATAGAAACTTACCAATGTTTTATTGATTTGTCGAGAGATATTGCCGAACGTTATGGTCTATTCGATCTATTACATTGGAAGTGCCATCAATCACAAAATTCTTACCGGTTACTTTTTCATATAACTCGATGTAACGGTGAGTGATGGTTTCTACAAACAAGTCGGGCAGTTCCGGCATTTTTTGTCCTTCCTTCCCTTGAAAACCATTTTCGATTAGCCACTGCCGCACAAACTCTTTGCTGAGTTGCTGTTGAGCTTCGCCTTTTTGTTGTCTTTCAGTATATCCTTCCAAATAAAAATAACGAGAGGAATCAGGAGTGTGTATTTCATCAATCAAAAGTACTTCATCGCCTGACATGCCAAATTCGTACTTGGTGTCCACTAATATTAGTCCGCGCTCGTTGGCCATTTTTTGACCCCTGTCAAATAAGGCGTAGGTGTATTTCTCCATGGTAGAATAAACCGTTTCACTCACTATACCTTTTTTCAAAATATCCTCGCGCGAAATATCCTCATCATGTCCTTCTTCCGCTTTTGTGCTGGGAGTGATAATCGGTGCGGGCAAGCGGTCGTTTTCTCTCAGTCCTTCGGGGAGTGCTACTCCGCAAAGTGTGCGTTTACCGGCTTTGTATTCACGGGCAGCATGTCCGGCTAAGTATCCGCGAATAACCATTTCTATACGCACCGGCTCGCATCTTTTACCGATAGAGACATTTGGATCGGGAACCGCCAGCAGCCAATTGGGAACAATATCTTTGGTGGCATTCAGAAAGTGTGCGGCTATCTGATTGAGCACTGCTCCTTTGTGCGGAATTGGTTTTGATAAAATATGATCAAAGGCAGAAATGCGGTCGGTGGCTACGGCTACTAATTTATCTCCGATGGTATATACATCGCGCACCTTTCCGTGATAAACATTCGTTTGTCCGGGGAAACTAAAATTTGTATCGCTGATAGTTTTCATAAAAATTAGATTAAGCTCGCAAAAATACAGAGAGCAGTTACACTAAAAAGTTATTCTTTATCGGCCTCTCTTTGTTTGCTTTCCGATAGCTTTTCGTAGGCTTTGATAATTTCTTTGACCAAGCGGTGGCGCACTACATCCGATTCATTCAGGCGAATGGTAGAAATCCCTTCTACTGGTTGCAGAATCCGGATGGCTGTAGCTAAACCTGATTTTATTTTGGGAGGCAAATCTATCTGAGTGGGATCACCGGTAATGATTACTTTAGAGTTGGCTCCCACCCGTGTCAGAAACATTTTCAATTGCATATCGGTGCAGTTCTGTGCTTCATCCAAAATAATAAAAGCATGATCTAAAGTTCGCCCGCGCATAAATGCCAATGGGGCGACCTCTATTCCTCTATTCTCCATGTAGTAAGTCAACTTATCAGCCGGTATCATATCATCCAGTGCATCGTAAAGCGGACGCAGGTAAGGGTCTATTTTCTCTTTCAAATCACCGGGAAGAAAACCGAGACTTTCGCCCGCTTCTACCGCAGGTCGGGTAAGAATAATTTTCTTCACATTCTTTTCCTTTAATGCTCTTACGGCTAAGGCCACTGCGGTATATGTTTTACCGGTTCCCGCAGGCCCTATGGCAAATACAATATCGTTTTTCTCGCTTTCCTTTACCATCTTCAACTGGTTCTCTGTACGGGCTTTCACTACCAAGCCATTGTTGCCATATACAATTATCTGGCTTTGTATTTTGTCTTGGGTCTGCTTGCCTTGTTCATCATCTGTCATCACAATGGTTTCTATATTTTCTTCGTTCAGCCGGCCATAGCGCTCTATGTGATCTACCATTCGGTTCACCTTTTGCTTAAACACCGCAAGGTCATCATCATTGCCTTCCGCCTTAATGGAATTGCCGCGCGAAACCATGCGCAGGGTGGGGAAACTTTTTTTTATGTAATTGAACCGGGAATTATTGACTCCAAAAAAATCAATCGGGTCTATGCCCTCTATGTTTAAAGTTATTTCTGTCAAATCATTGGTAGTTTAAGTTTCAAATTTACGAATTACCAATGCCCGATAGTGTACAAGAAAATATATCTATCCACATTTTTTTCCACTTAAAACGGTTTTGATGCTCGATTAAATAAAAGATTTTTGTTAAAGAAAAATTTCAATGGCGCTGATAACTTTTACTACTGATCTCGGAACTCGGGATTACTACCTCGCAGCTATAAAGGGCGCCATCATTACTCACTGCGAGGGATATGTTCCTATGGTAGATGTGACTCATAGTGTAAAATCTTTCGACATTCGCGAAGCTGCCATTAGTCTGCGCAACAGTTACCGTTACTTTCCCGAAGGAACTATTCATGTTGTTCATGTCAATTCTACAGACGGAGGCGGCAAACTTTTATTAGCGGTAGTGGAAGGGCATTATTTTATCACCTTCGATAATGGCTTTCTCTCTCTGGCCTTTGGCAAAACCCCCCACGAAACGTATCAGATTAACGAAGAATTACTCGAAGGCCATTCTCTGTTGTATGAGAAGGCGATAGGCCGGGTGGTGAATCTGCTGCTGACTGAGTACCGGCCCGCAGATTTTGCGCAGTTAACTACCGAAACAAAGAGTTTCCGCTTGTTGCAGCCTATTACTTCGAGAGGAAATATCAAGGGAATCATCACTTACATTGACAATTACGGAAATGCAGTCAGTAACATTACGCAGCAAATGTTTCAGGAGTTTATTGGTGATCGCTCTTTTACAGTGACCTTGAATGTGGGCTTTACCAAAACTATCAGCACTCATTACGATGAAGTAGAAGAAGGAGATTTAGTTTGCTTGTTCAACACTGCCGGACTTTTAGAAATTGCCATTAATAAAGGGCAGGCTAAAAATCTCTTAGGACTAAAGCAGGAGTCGGTCGTTCTTGTCACTGCCGATTAAGCAACTGCGTTTTTTTTCATAAACAGTGTCACTTCTTGTTTTGAAATATTAGAAGTTGTAACCCACTTGAAAGGTGTAGTTGCGGGGAGCTTCAATCAAAGCGGGACGCAGCATATATTCCGTGTTCAATACGTTTTTGCAAATAAAGTTGAAGGTAAACTTGTCCTTGTAGTTATAGCCCGCCCGTATATCCATCACAAAATCACCTTTGTTGTGAGTTTTCCTAAACCCGTTTACCACCGGCAAAGCTCCTACTCCCACTTGATCTACTTCTTTCATAAAGCTGTTGTAGAACATGTTTATCCCGAGCATTACGCTTTTGTAGGTGGATTGCACATCGGCTTTAAAAGAATGTTGAATCCGGTATTTCAAGATTTTGGTGGAATTGGGATCATTCGGGTCGTAAGAAAGGTTTCGAGGATCTAAATAGGAATAACCCACTATAAAGTTGAGCGGCACTCCGAATATTTTGCCGTTGGCAATGGCCGAAATTTCTACTCCCATAATTCGGGCATCGGTTACATTGGTTGCCTGAAAAGGAACTCCCATTACAAAGGGCTGAATAGAGTCGGGAATGTTGTTGTACAACTGAAACTCTATCATATCATGATAGCGCATGATAAAGCCGCTCACATCAAAGTAAGCCATCCATTTGCTGATTTTCACTCCTTGTTTAATCCCGACCTCGGCACTCCATCCATTTTCAGGGCGCAGGGAGTCATTTGGGAATACCTGTGCCCCGCTTCTCACGGTATAAACGTACTTCTCTGCCAATGCCGGATAGCGAAATCCCTGACCAAAGGAAGCTCGGATATAGGTGCCTTCGGTAGCCTGATAATTTAGACCTAAGCGGAAAAGAGGGGTAACCGGTGACTTAATGTTTGAGGGTTTGTGCTTGATGCCGTTCAGCAGATTGATAAATGGAAGACGGTTCTCTACTGTTTCATCTGAAAGGCGGGCAAATTCAAGTCGTACCCCACCGGATAGGGTTAACTTATGAAAGAACTTCTTTTCTGCCTGTAAGTAGGCCGCAAAATTCATGATGTCGCGGGTGCTGTAATATCGGATGTTATTGATGTTAGCCACTAAATTTCCAAAGGTTTTGCCGTGAATCACGGAGTAGAATCCGTTGCTTCCCGCAGTAATCACCAAATTCAACTTCTTGAAATTGCGCAAAAAGGAGTAGTCATAGTAAAACTCAGTGGACTCGGTGCTGTCCCCTGTGGTAGAATTATACATGGTGTTAAACACCCTGAACTTAATGCTGTGACGGTTGTCCTTGTTGTCATAGTAATTCACATAAGGGTCAATTGTAAAGGCTCGCTGTCGGGTAATGGTTTGCCCTCCGTCACTGGGCATATACATCTTAGGTCCCAGGCCTTGGGCCGCAAAGAAGTCCTTTAGCGTTTGATGGTAGAAATTCATATTCAGCCCCACCGTTAAGTGCTTAAGTTGGTGTGGGGTGTAGCGCAACTTGGCGGTTAACCTCCCCCGTTTGTAATCGTTATACATCCGAAATCCCTGATCCTGCTGATAAGCTCCTGCTACCACTACTCCAAAATCGCCATACTGCTTGGCGTGCACAAACTGTCCACCTCCAAACATGGGGTGTATCACCCGATCTACCGTGTCGCCATTTTTTCGGATAGATTTTCGATGCCAAAAGTAGTTCCATGTATGTTGCCGTGGTTGGTCGTAAAAGCCATAAGAAATAATGAGTTTGTTCACCATTTCGGGCTTGGGGTTAATGGTTCGCATGTTTAAAACTCCATTCAAAGCTGAAGAGCCGTAAAGTGCTGATGAAGAACCTTTAATGATTTCTACTTGTTCTAAAGCTTCTATAGGAACCATGTCCCAGATAATGCTGCCGTTCTCTGGACTGATGATGGGCATGTCGTCCAATAAAGCGAGCACCCGGTTGCCCGTAGCATCGCTGAAACCGCTGCCTCCTCTTATCGAAATAGTTTTGCCGAGCATGTTCACCCCGGGTACCTTGTTCAGCGCCTCGTCCATCTTAGCGTTGCTTTGGGTAATCACGTTTGCTTTCAGCACTTCCATTGAAACTACTTCCTCGCTCAGTTTCTTTTCATATTTGCTTCCCGTGACTACTACTATATCTAATTCCTTGCTTTCATCCGCCATCTTCACATCTAACTGTTTGTCTTTCATCTCAAGGGTTGAGACAGGGATGCTGCGATTCTCGTATCCGAGATAAGTAAACTCTAAAGTGTGCAGCCCCGAAGGTAGCAGTAAAGAGTACTGCCCCACTGAGTCACTTAAAGTGCCGTTCTGAGTACCCTTTTGTAAAACTGCCACCCCTTCCATGGGCTTGTTATTCTTTTCGTCTGTTATGGTTCCATAAACTTTTACGTTTTGGCTGTAGATAGATGTTATAAAACTCGATGCAACTAAAAGTAACAACAAAGGTTTCGGCATAAGCGAAATTTTCGTAGAGCCAAAAATAAAATTTTTGTTCAGGTTGAAAAGATGAGACTCCAATGTTATCCACAATGCCGAAACGGAGAGGAAAGGGATGAGGGTGGTGGCAGAATAGCAGCGGCTCCTTTTATTTTTACTTTTTCGGTTTTTCGCTGCACCGGCAAAGAGCACTTTGCGGAACTGTATGGCAGGGTTTGTACTTGCAAAGTGCCTCTTACAGACTTGTAGGGCAGGGTTTCAACCTTGAAATTGCCTCCTACAGCGACATAATCAGCCACTTATGTGTTTAGCTACTAAGCGAGTATTGCAGGAATTACGGTTGGCGGCTGGCAGATGGCGGTTGGGGGAAATTGTGGATTTAGAGAAATGGAACCATTAACGGTATTGAGATTATTAAGGCCATTAATAAAGTTAGCTAACTTTTACTCCTGTTGGGAATATCGAATGGAATCTTATAGAAAAGGTCTTGGCCGCAAATAGCGCTACAGCACGAACGCCCGTGGGAGAGTGATATGCCGAAGGTGGCCGCAGCAAGGCGCCAAGTGTTTTATATTTTCAGCTTACTAAACATCCGCCAATACTTACGGTTGCTTTAGGGTGGGGTAAGCAATTTTATGGCAATTAAATACGAAAATGTGAGGCGTGGGCAATTAGTGTAAAATCTGTTTTTCCCTTTTAGGGGATGAACGACTAAACCAAATTTCATTCGCTTTTAAAGGCTTTCCTTCTATTTTGTCCCATATTTTATTTTTGAAAATGCAGCCGGTGGTGGTTCGATTAATCCTGTTTAGTTTGTTTTTTCAATTTCTGTTTTTATCTGATAGTTGGGCGCAGGTAAACCGTTTGACAGATGTGGAGGCGGCATTTGAGTCCATTTCGAGTGTGCCTTTTGTTTACCCCTTTCTGAACCGAGAATTTAAATCTCCCGAAGGTGGGCATTTGCAAGGCGTACAAGCATGGCAACAAAACGGGAAAGAGTGGCTGTTGGTCACCGCGAGTTCGGCTCATTACTCATACTATGCGCAGGCAGAGTTGAAACCCAAGGCGCATGTTATCCGCTTGCAGCGATTATTGAACGCCCCATACCGCCATGCCGGAGGGTGTCAATTATTTGACGGAAAGTTAGCAGTGGGTGTGGAGGATAATTTTAGTAAGGATAAGTCGCAGGTTTTATTTGTAGATATTGGCGACACCGCTTTTACTGCTAACGCTCAAAAGATAATTGAGCGGTCAGGCACTTATAAGCGTTCTACTGCCGGAGCCACCGGCTTCACGGCATTTAATAATGGGTACTTGATAGCGGTGGCAGACTGGAACGCCAGAAATATTGATTTCTATTTTTCAAAAAGCATTTTGCCCGTTCAGTTTGATTCTATCGCTACTTATCATGTTCCCAATACAGAAAGATGGTGGGCTTATCAGAATATCAATTTACTGACGGATAGCTCCGGTAAAATTTTTTTGATAGGCTTTGGAAAAAAGAAGGGGAAAAACGGGGCAGATTTATACCAACTCCGTTTTCAAAACGGGGCAGTGAAAATGGAGGCCATCAGTACCCGCTACTTTAAATGCCGAAAAGGGGTTTCCTTTAGGTATGGAGCCGGCTGTGAGGTAAGCGATAAGCATTTGCTGCTATACAGTTGCCAACGAAGGCTGAAAAAGAAAAATGTAGTGAATGTGTTTGAAGGCAGGTGATTACTGATAAGTGAAATCACCGTAGGTGGAGTGGAGTTTCACTTCATTTATTTCTGCCGCCTCTACATGCCCTATCACCTGCGCAGCAATGCCAAAAGACTTTGCCACATCTATCACTAAGGAGGCGTAGGCTTCGGGGAGGTAAATCTCCATGCGGGTGCCGCAGTTCAGTACTTTAAACATTTCTTTCCAGTCGGTGCCCGATTCTTTTTGAATTAATTGAAAAAGTGGGGGAACCGGCAATAAGTTATTTTTTACGATGCGCAGATTTTCGATATAGTGCAGCACTTTTGTGTGCGCACCACCGGTGCAGTTGACTAAGCCATGCACTTGGCCGGGAATTTCTTCGAGCACTTTTTTCAATACGGGAACAAAGGTTCGGGTAGGAGAGAGGAGGGCTTTACCGATATTGAGCGAAGTGCCCTCCAATGAATCGGTCATTTTTTGATTGCCACTATATACTAAACGGCTGTCGAGCGATTTCTCAAATGTCTCCGGATATTTCTCTGCATAATATTTACTCAGCACATCGTGACGGGCAGAGGTAAGCCCGTTGCTGCTGATGCCGCTGTTGTATTCGGTTTCGTAAGTGGCTTGTCCGTAAGAGGCTAATCCAACTATTACATCTCCGGCCTGAATGTTTTTGGTGAGCACCAATTTTTCTTTGCTCATCCGCACGGTCATGGCGGCATCTACGGTGGCAGTGCGCACACAATCGCCTAAGTCTGCCGTTTCCCCTCCCATCAAATTTATTTGCACCCCCTGCTCCTGCATCAGCTCAATAAATTCTTTTCCGCCTTTAATAATTTCGGCAATTACGTCTCCACTTATCCGATGCTTGTTTCGGTTGATGATAGAAGTGTAAAGAAAAGGCCCGGTAGCTCCTACGC
This sequence comes from uncultured Chitinophaga sp., assembly GCA_964597415.1. Taxonomy (GTDB): domain Bacteria; phylum Bacteroidota; class Bacteroidia; order Chitinophagales; family LD1; genus Bog-950. Next base: position 2,407 of record CAZQYO010000005.1, on the reverse strand, counting down.
AAACCAAGTCATCTAAGTTCATGACAATTGCATCAACGGCAATACCTTTCCATACACTGATGTCACCGGTTTCTTTCCAATACAAATACGCAAGTATAGATTTGGTACCGCTGCCATCGCTGCTCATCACGTTGCAGCAATTTTCATCGCCTCCTAAATAATCGGGATATATTTTGCAGAATGCCTTGGGGTAAAGGCCGTGATACAGATCCTTTACCGCGGCATGTACTTCTTCTTTGCCGGCAGAAACTCCTCTTTGTAAATATTTATTTTCCACTGTTTACCAATCAAATTATGTGAAAACCTACAGCCTCTGCTACCTTTTTTAACCCGGCATATAAGTTTCTGAATTCTTCAAAACTGAGTTGCTGATCAGCATCACTTTTGGCCACCTTGGGGTTTGGGTGTGACTCTATCAATAAGCCATCTATACCCATAGCTACGCAAGCGCGGGCAAGATCGGGTACTCCATAAGCGTAGCCAATAGCATGACTGGGGTCTAAAATCACAGGAAGATTAGTGTATTCTTTTAGCCAAGCCACCCCGCAAAGGTCTAAGGTAAATCTGGTTTTAGTTTCAAAAGTACGGATACCGCGCTCGCATAAAATCACATTTGAGTTGCCCCCACTCAATATAAATTCAGCGGCTTGCACAAATTCCTGCAGGGTAGTGCCGAATCCGCGTTTCAGTAAAATGGGTTTGCGAGTGTTGCCGCATTTGCGCAGAATACCGTGATCATACATGCTTTTAGCCCCTATCTGAATAATGTCGGCATATTCAATTACTTCATCGGCATGGGTGCTGTCGCGTACTTCTGTAATAATTTTAAGTCCATATTGGCTGCGTATTTTATCTAAGAGTTGCAGTCCTTGTAAGCCTAATCCCTGAAAGGTGTAGGGCGAAGTGCGAGGCTTGTAGGCTCCGGCTCTTAGCACTTTTACTCCTAACTCTACACACAATTGAGCCGCAGCTTCAATCTGTGCCTCCGATTCTACCGAGCAAGGGCCGGTAATCATCAGGGTATTGTTAGTGGTTCCTCCAATGTTGATCGGACCAATATGGATTTCCCTTTTAGTGGGAAGATATTGCCGGCTCGCTAATTGAATATCGGTATCGGTAACGAATACCTGCTCGGCTGCTTGCTCTAATTCACTTTCGACTTTTTTTATTTTAGAAGAAGTAATTAAAACTAATCTCCCATTTTCAAAAAGGATGGATTGGTATTTTTCTGCTAACTGCTCGGCCTGTTGGCGACTGACAGATTCTTTGAGGTGGATTATCATTTAAACACGGGTCAATCGGTTCAATAAAACTGCGCCTTTCAATTTTTTCTGCGCATCAATGACGGGTAAAAATAGCACAATAAAGTTCAGATTATTGAGCAGCCGAATCATGTCGGTAAGGCTGGCATCTTCGCGGATGGAAATTGGATTCCGGTTGATAATGTCTTCGGGTTTTACTTCGTTAAAGTCGTCTATGTTTTTCAATAATCCCTTTCGCACATCGGCATTACTGATAATGCCGCTCAATCTTCCGTTACTGTCAGTCACCAAAGCAAAACCTTGCTTAAAACGGTCAATTACTTCCAACACAGACTTGAAAGAAACGCTGCTTTCGTTGATTACCGGAAGGTCGGCAGAGGGGGTAGAAAAATCGGAGAGTTTGTAAGTGACAGAAGCAGACGTATTAGGCGCTTTGTGAAAACTAAGAATACCTGCCCCAATAGATTCGTGATTTACCAAGTAACTACCCGATACAATCACATCGGCTCCCAGCAGGCGGAGAATAAATGCTATCTGATCGTTGATGCCGCCATCCACATGAACTTTGGTTTGTGGAAAGCGATTGCGGAAAGCAATAATCTTACGGAAGTTTTTGCCGTTGAAAATGCCACCGCTTACTCCCGGAGCAGTCGCCATCATCAGCGCAAAGGAATAGCTGTCTTTTGCTTTTTCAAAAATATCTGTGGGAGTATCAGATACAAATGACAAACCGAAACGAGTGTATTTACTTTTCGGAATTTTTGGAAGTTTCTTTAGGTTCTCGTACTGAAAACAAACATATTCTATACGCAACTCTTCGATCTTGTCAAAGTATTTCTCGGGGTGCTCAGAGATAATATGCAGGTCAATCGGGGTCTGACTGAGCGACTTTATTATTCGTATGTCCTCAAACACCGAATCGTCATCGGCACAATCAATATGAAACATATCAATGTTATGCGTGTCTAATTCCTTCACCAAGCTCTCTAAGCTTTTGTCTTTACAGTAGGAATATAACGAAGCGGAGATTTTCATTTTTGTTGAAAGAAAAGTGGGCTTTCCTGAATCTGTTCTATGTGTAGGTTAATGAATCATTACGACCAGCGGCTATTCAACTTCGTACTGAAGTTTTAGCAAATTACTGT
>CAZQYO010000004.1:11088-32040 GCA_964597415.1 uncultured Chitinophaga sp. | reverse complement strand
TATCGGGATTTGGACTAAAGAAACCGGTGTTGGAAGAATCAATAGTGCAGCCGGCACCTGCCATAGCAAAATGAGCACTACAGCTAATTAAAAACAGGATGGCGTAGATTTTTTTCATGTATTTTTTTGTGGCGGTGAAGATATACAATGAATTCACACCTCAAAATCTCTTCATCCCCAAACCTTTTCTAAGCCAAAGCCACACCCTTTCCGTGGTGCTATAGGACACCTCATAAAAATCGGTTTGGCTCCTCTCAGTTGATATTGCCCACCATTGTTTTTGGGTCCACCCATTCATCAAACTGCTCTGCCGTCAGATAGCCTAATTCAATAGCCGTTTCTTTGAGCGTTTTGCCATTTTTATGAGCGGTCTGTGCAATTTCTGCGGCTTTGTAATATCCTATTTTAGGATTCAGAGCGGTGACCAGCATTAGGGAGTTGTAAAGGTTTTCCTTGATGTTGCTTTCGAGCGGTTCAATCCCTGTGGCACATTTATCATTAAAGGAAACGCATACATCCGCAATGAGTCTGGCAGAGTGAAGAAAGTTGTAAATCATTACCGGTTTAAAAACGTTTAACTCAAAATGTCCGGTAGCCCCACCTACATTAATCGCCACATCATTTCCTAAAACCTGAGCAGCCACCATCGTCATGGCTTCGCACTGTGTGGGGTTTACTTTGCCCGGCATAATAGAAGAACCGGGTTCGTTGTCGGGAATATGAATTTCGCCAATTCCGCATCTGGGGCCTGAAGCCAGCAACCGAATGTCATTCGCTATTTTCATCATCGAGCAAGCGACTGTTTTTAAAGCTCCGTGTGCTTCTACAATAGCATCATGTGCGGCCAGTGCTTCAAATTTATTTTCAGCCGTTATAAAAGGAAGCCCCGTCAATTCAGCAATTTGCTTGGCCACGTTTTCAGCATATCCCGGAGGGGTATTAATCCCCGTGCCGACTGCCGTACCTCCCAAGGCCAACTCAGATAAATGCGGTAACGTATTTTCAATAGCGCGGATTCCGTGGGTGAGTTGAGAGGCGTAGCCGGAAAGCTCCTGCCCGAGTGTGAGCGGTGTGGCATCCATCAAGTGCGTGCGCCCAATTTTTACTATGTGCATATAAGCCTTACTCTTGGCCGTTAACGTGTCGCGCAGTTTTTTTATACCGGGAATAGTCGCTTCTACCAAAATTTTATACGCGGCAATGTGCATAGCTGTGGGAAAGGTGTCGTTGCTGCTTTGCGATTTGTTCACATCATCGTTAGGGTGAACTGCCTTTTTTTCATCCAGCAAACTACCCCCTTGCAATACATGGGCGCGGTAGGCCACCACTTCATTCACATTCATATTGCTTTGTGTGCCGCTGCCGGTTTGCCAAACTACCAACGGAAACTGATCATCTAATTTCCCTTCCAGGATTTCATCGCATACTCGCCCGATAAGGTCGCATTTTTCCTGCGGGAGTACTCCCGCTGCGAGGTTAGTCAAGGCCGCTCCTTTTTTGAGATAGGCAAAGGCGCGAATAATTTCTTTGGGCATTTTATTGATGTCCTGTGCAATTTTAAAATTTTCGATAGAGCGCTGAGTTTGTGCTCCCCAATACACATTGGAGGGCACTTCTACCACGCCCATCGTATCTTTCTCTTTTCTGTATTCCATGTTATTTATTTTTTAATGCGAGCGCGAAGGTAAGGGCTATCCGGTAATCAGCCAATTGAATTTTATCAGTACCGGGAAAAATGTCCTCAAATGGCGCTACAGCACATACGCCCGTGGGGGAGTGATGCGCTCCGAGAGGGCGCAGTAAGGCGCCAAATATTTTTAATTGGTTTTACAAGGGTTGTTCTTCTAATGAAAAACCAGATCGAAGTACACCGGGAGGTGGTCGCTGTATCCTCCTACCCACCGGGTGCCGACATAGGTGCGGTTGGGAATGTATCCAAACTTGGGGTGATTAAAAAGCAGCCAGTTAGGGGAATAGATGTAGGCTGCCTGATGGCGCACATAGTATTCTGATTTGGGGTTCATTAGGTTTTGCGATACAATGAACTGGTCGAAAATGTCTTTCTCGTCTTTATACTTGAGCGTAAAGTTGCCGTTTTCGTATAGCGGCTTCATCAGGTTAATGAGGGTAGGCCGGTTTTTTTGTGGAGTGGTTAATGCCGTCATACTTTCGTTGGTCGGGTTGTCGTTAAAGTCGCCCATGATAATGACCTTTGAATCGGGTTCTCCGAGGTAGAGGTCATCTATTTTTGCTTTCAGGGTTTTCTCTTCGACTAATCGTTTGCTTTCAGTTTTTTCCGGGCCACCCCATCGGCTGCTCCAATGGTTGACAAAGACCCAGAGCGGAGCGCCCTCGTCCATGTAGGCTTTGAAGTAAACAATGTCGCGGGTTTTATCTTCTCCTAAATCAATGCGCAGAAAGGCGTTGAATACTTCGCCAATCACTTGCGGGTTATACAACAGTGCTACGTCAATCCCTCTTTCGTCAGGAGAGTCGTGGGGCACAATGCCGAGGTTATATTTTTGCAACTCGGGCTGCGCCACTAAATCTTGCAACACCTTTTCGTTTTCCACTTCTGACAGGCCAATGATAAGCGGTTGAATGGTGTCGAAGAGGCTGCCCAATACTTTCGCTATGTGCCTTATCTTGACTTCGTATTTTTTTGTATTCCATTCGCGTTTTGAGTCGGGAAGAAATTCTTCATCCCATGTAGTCGGATCGTTGATGGTGTCGAAGAGATTTTCTACATTATAAAAAACGACCCGTCCGGGTTTAATGAGCGGTTCGTTCTGCGAATACAAGATTCCGCAGGAGAGGAACAGCAAGAGAAAAAGAGTGTTTTTCAAGAGAGATAATTGGATGTGGTAATTAAATAAAGTTCTTCTTCGACCGATAGAGGGGAGTAGCCCAAATTTAAGGCTTTTGTGATATTGAGCGATACATCCGGTGGGCGGGGCGCAGGCATTTTTACCTCTTTTTGTAAACAGGCTTGCACGAGCGAGGCATCCAGCCCGAAGGTGCGAATGACTTTGATGCCGAAGTCGTAACGAGATAGCTTTTCTTTCCCTGCCAAATGTAAAATGCCGGGGTGGTTCATTACTTGCAGAATGCCCTTGCTGATGCTGCGTGCACCGCACACACTGCGGTATTCATCGGTAAAGAGCGGGGTGGGTAGCCCTTGTTTTAGGCGGCTGATAAATTGTTGCAAATAATTGCTTGCCCCGGCTTGGGGGTGGCCAAATAATAAAGACAGCCGCAGCACGGCAGCTTCGGGATATATTTTCAGCACTTCGTCTTCGGCTATGGCTTTTTGCTCTCCGTAAGTACTCAGAGGATTTTTTGAATCTGCCTCTGTGTAATTTCCTTTCAAGCCATCAAATACCAAATCGGTAGAGGTGAATACAAAGGGAATATGAAAATCGCTGCAAAGGCCCGCCAAGTTTCTGGTGGCTTCTACATTCACGGCATAAGCAGCCGCTTTATTTTGCTGGCAATAGTTGGCATCTGACAATGCGGCTAAGTGAATTACCGCATCGGGTTCAATGTCTTCTAAGTAATTGCCTAATTCGATATAGTTGGTGAGGTCACAACGAACCTCCGTAGCTCCGTCAAAATGAAGTGGCTGCGTATGAGTGAAGCCATACACCTCCCATATTGAGGCACATTCTCTGAGCAGGTGAGTTGCCAGAAAACCCGAAGCACCGGTAATAATCAATTTCTGTTTCAAGTGCGCGACCAATTTAGTGCGCCAAATCTACGGGAGTAAGCCAATATGTAAAATGCGGATAGAGAGGATGGAATTTCGTTTTCATAAAGTGCAGGAGAATCAAATTTTATGCTAAGGAGGTGAATGTATAATGGTATGAAACGGGCGATTAGAGTAAAACCGGTTCCTCCGCGATTAACGGCAGAGGCGGAAAGAAACAGGTATCATCGCATTTACTCCTTCGGCAGTTGCCGCTATACTATTCCCGGCACAATCTTGTAGGGCACTAATTGGCAATACTCGTCCCAATACTTTCCGTATTTATTGCGGCATTTGGTATCGTCCCGAAAGGCACGGTGAGTGAGTAGGATGGTTAAGAAAATCACATAGAAGAAAGGAGCGAAAAAGCTGAACCCAGTAGCACAACTCCAGAAAAATGCCGAGAGAATTTCGGGCACGTAATGAAAGTGACGGCTGATGCCCCAAAAGCCGGAGGCCAATAAAAGGTTAGTTTTTTTCTTTCCGTTTTCAGTTGTGTATTCTGCCTGCAAAAGTATGGGTGCTTTGCCCCAGATAGTTGTTTTCCCGTTTGTGGCTCTTACTTTTTGGCGTTGATAATCGGCCCAGTAATTCACCCAAATACTGGCCAGCCCCAACACAAAAATAACTGCCGCCCATCCCAGACTTAAGCCAACGGGATGTTTCACCATAAACATAACGGGAGAAGTGTAAACTGCCGGCACCCACACTAAGCAACCCCAACAGATATAAAAGCCTGCGCGATCTACCTGAATATCCATACTTTTCATGTAGCCTTCTTCCCAGATAAAAAACTTAAAGAGGTAAATGAAAATGAGGGCAGAAGAAATAATAATGCTCCAGTCGGCACTGCCGTATATTTCATATTGCGCAAAAGCAAAAGAGACTACAGCAAGTGACCAGCCGGTCATTCCGAAACGACAATTGGTAAACTGCTTCACATCCCAACCTAAGATGCGGGGAAACAACTCCGTTCCCCAGTAATAATCAAAGATGAAATTGCCGGTGTGTGAATGGTCGCTTGAAGAAGGGAAGTATTTCCCTTTGAAATAAAGCAGCAGGCAAAACACTAAGGCTGTGAGATTGAGAGCCGCCAGTATGTCGCCAAAATGAGTGTAAATAATACCTGCCGGGAATAAATGAAATCCGAAAGCACAAGTAAAATAAATGACAAAAGTGATCAGGTAAGTGGCTAATCCGTTATCTACATATTCCGGCACATTGCCTTTGGGGGTGATGGTGCCTTTGTATTTTCTGCCCGGTACTATGCGCATCAGCAGCAGTTGCAGCGCAGCGAAAAGTCCAATCATTTTCCAAGCAATCGCAGAGCCAAAGAATCGAGACAGCCATACCTCGTTGAGTATTTGCCACCATCCTTTGGCGTGTATTTCGTTCCATAAAGCGAGAAAGGAACCATTCAATTCTACATTCACATGCCAAAACAACATGGCAAAAGGCGGAGTAACGACCACAAGAAAAAGAGGGACTACAAATCGCGTAAAGAAATTACTTGGGGTAGAAGACCAATCGGACATAGCGGTTATTTTACTGCAAGAAAATTAAAATCAACGAAATGCAATGAAACGCAGTATTACAAGACCGGGGAAGGATGAAATACTACATATTCAAAGGTCTGTTCTCTGTAGCGATGAGACAGGCTTCTTTAAAAGCTTCCGAGTAGGTTGGATGGGGATGACTCATACGAGCTATATCTTCTGCACTGGCGCGGTATTCCATGGCTACTACCCCTTCGATAATCAAATCGGCTGCACGCGCACCTATAATGTGCACACCGAGAATTTCATCGGTTTCTCTGGAGGCGAGAATTTTTACAAACCCATCTAAATCGCCACTGGCACGAGCACGACCCAGCGCGCGGAAAGGGAATTTTCCACTTTTGTAGGCTACTGCTTTTTGTTTTAACTCTTGTTCGGTTGCGCCTACCCCCGCAGCCTCCGGCCAAGTGTAAGCCACTCCCGGAATAAGGTGGTAATTGATATGGGGTTTTTGTCCGGCAAAAATTTCTGCGAGGTACACTCCCTCTTCTTCGGCTTTATGAGCCAACATTGCACCTCGCACCACATCTCCTAACGCATAAATCCCCGGCACATTTGTTTCTAATTTCTCAGTGACGGTAATGCGGCCTTTTTCATCAGTGGCTACTCCTACTGCCTCTAAATTTAACCCTTGGGTAAAAGGAGCACGACCAACAGCTACTAAGCAATAGTCGCCTTTCAGTTCTACGGTCTCCCCTGCTTTATTTTCTGCCGTTACTGTTACTTCCTTGCCTTTTGCGGTGGCTCCGGTTACTTTAGTAGAAAGCAGAAATTCTATTCCTTGTTTGCGCAAAACGCGAAGTAGTTCTTTCCCCACTTCGTCATCCATGCTGGGAACAATTTTATCTAAGAATTCTACGATAGTCACTTGTGAGCCGAGGCGCTTATACACCGAACCGAGTTCCACTCCTATAATTCCACCGCCAATGATGATCAAATGTTTGGGCACTTCGGCAAGTGACAGGGCTTCGGTAGAAGTGATGATTCGCTTTTTGTCTATTTTGATAAATGGAAGCGGAGTAGGTTTTGAGCCGGTGGCAATAATTATTTTCTCTCCCTCTATTTCCGTTTTTTCTCCTTTAGCATCGGTCACCACTATTTTGTTTTTGCTGACAAAGGAGCCGGTGCCGAAATAAGATTGAATCTTATTTTTTTTCATCAGAAAGGCAATGCCATCATTATTGGCTTTCACCACATCATCCTTTCGAGCTATTGTTTTCTTAAAATCGAGAGAAAGGCCTTTTACGCCAATGCCGTGATCTGCAAATGATTTTTCAGCATTGTGATAATGCTCAGATGAGTCCAACAGAGCTTTGGAAGGAATACAACCGACATTGGTGCAAGTGCCTCCCAGCACTTTGTATTTTTCGATGATGGCTACATTCATTCCCAATTGTGCGCAACGAATAGCCGCGATGTACCCTCCGGGTCCCGAACCAATCACAATCACATCATATTTCAACATGGATATAGTTTTAGGTATTACCAAAAATCTCACATTACAATTCTAACAGCAAATCTACCGGGTCAGCTCCTAACAACATTTTATACGGATTCTCTAAAAAGTCTTTTACAGCTGCTAAAAAACTCACACTCTCTTTGCCATCAATCACACGGTGGTCGTAGCTAAGCGCCAAGTACATCATTGGGCGGATAGTAATTTGCCCTTCTATCACTACCGGACGGTCTTCTGTTTTGTGCATTCCGAGTATAGCTACTTGCGGAGGGTTGATGATAGGAGTGGACATGAGTGAACCAAACACGCCTCCGTTAGAAATGGTAAAAGTGCCACTGGTCATTTCTTCCATGGTCAGTAATCCATCGCGGCCTTTAATGGCCAACTCTTTCACTTTCCTTTCAATGCCGGCCAATGAAAGTGATTCGGCATTTCGAATCACCGGAACTACTAACCCTTTTGGAGTGGACACAGCAATTGAAATGTCGCAGTAGTCGTGATAAATGAATTCGCTTTCTTCGATAGAGGCATTTACCGCAGGAAATTTTTCAAGTGCCAAACAAACAGCTTTGGTAAAAAAGCTCATAATGCCTAATGAGATTTCATTCTTCTTTTTGAATGTATCGCCATATTTCGCACGTATTTTGTTGATTGCTGTCATATCCACTTCGTTAAAAGTGGTCAGCATGGCGGTGGCATTTTTAGAGTAAACCAAACGCTCAGAAATAGTTTTGCGAAGACGGCTCATCTTCTCTCTCCGTTCATTTCTGCTGAATGCTTTCCGTTGTGGAATCTGAGCTTTATCTCTTACTGCATTCAGCGCATCTTCTTTTGTGATTCTTCCGCTTACTCCCGTCCCTTTTACTTGCGATGTTTTAAGACTGCTTTCTTCCAAAATCTTTTTCGCAGCGGGTGAAGGAGTTCCTGTCGCATAAGTTCCTTTTGTGGGTTCCTCTGATTTGGGTTCCTCCTTTTTGGATGTTTCCTTTTTAGGGGTTTCTTTCACTTCTGCTTTTGGTTCTTCTGCTTTAGGAGCCTTAGCTTCCGGTTTGGTAGCGCTTTCGTCTATCAGGCAAATCACTGCGCCAATTTTTAAATCATCTCCTTCTTTAGCCACAAATTTCATTTTACCCGATACAGGAGATGGAATTTCCTGAGAGGCTTTGTCTGTTTCGAGTTCGCAAATTGGCTGATCCATTTCTATATAATCTCCCTCTTTCACTAAGTATTTTGAAAGGGTGACTTCGGAGATTGATTCAGCGAGTGCCGGCACTTTTATTTCAGTCATGGTGTCAAATGATTTTGGTTAGTATTTTATTCAAATGCTCTTTTCAGTAGTACTTCCTGTTCTTCAAGATGAACCTTTTTGTATCCTGTAGCCGTAGAGGCTGAATTTTTTCTTGCAATTCCTTTTAATCCCAATTTACTGTGCAAACGGGCATGCATAAAATACCAAGCTCCCATATTCTCCGGTTCTTCCTGTACCCAGCACACTTCTGCTTCGGGATATTTGGCGGTTAATTCCAGCATTTTATCCTGAGGGGTTGGGTACAACTGCTCCACTCTTGCTATCACCACATCCTTTATTTTATCTCTTTCTTTTCTCTCTCTCAAATCGTAATAGATTTTTCCCGAGCAGAAAATAATTTTACGCACTTTCTTAGAGGCGGCTTCGTCTATCAGCAATTCCTCGAATTTGCCTTTGAGTACTTTTTCTAATGGGGATATACACAGAGGGTGGCGAAGTAATGACTTAGGACTCATTACAACCAACGGTTTGCGGAACGGCCAAGCTACTTGCCGCCTTAAAGCATGGAAGAAGTTTGCCGGCTCTGTGATATTCACCACCACCATATTCATTTCTGCGCACATCTGCAAATACCTTTCAAGACGGGCGGAGGAATGTTCCGGACCTTGGCCCTCGTATCCATGAGGCAGCAACAATACTAAGCCGGAACCCCGCTGCCACTTGCTCTCCGACACGGAGACAAATTGATCAATTATTATTTGTGCTCCATTGGCGAAGTCGCCAAACTGTGCTTCCCATAATACTAAAGGCTCCGGATTAGGCAAGGAATATCCGTACTCAAAACCAAGCACTCCGTATTCACTCAACAGCGAGTTATAAATGAAAAACCTACCCTGCTTTTTGTCAAGATTACAAAGGCGACAGTATTCTATATCCGTATTTTCATCAGTAATCACCGCATGGCGATGGGTAAAGGTGCCGCGTTTTACATCTTCACCGCTCAAACGGACATCACGCCCTTCGAGCAGCAATGAGCCGTAAGCCATTAACTCAGCAGCTGCCCAGTCTAACTTGCGCTCTTCTCTCATCAATTTGTTCCGCTCATCCAAATACTTTTTTACTTTCCTCAAGGGGGTAAATCCTTCCGGGATTTTATTCAGACCTTCTATTAACTGTTGAGCCGTTTTCTCTGATATAGAGGTATCGGGTGACTCAAAGAAATCTTCGATTTGTGCCTTTCTGAGTTTTTGCCAGGCCAATTCGTTAGGCTGTGGTTTATAAGGTAAAGGTTTTTGTTTTACCTGGTCTAACCGCTCCTGTAATTCGCTCCAAAATTCTTTTTCTACCTGCTTTGCCATTTCTGCGTGCATGGCTCCTTCGGCCTCTAATTTTTTGGAGTACACATCACGCGGATTGGAATGTTTGTCAATCAATTTATATAGCCCCGGTTGTGTGTATTTAGGATCGTCACTTTCGTTGTGCCCCCATTTGCGATAGCACACCATATCAATCCAAACATCTTTATTAAATTCCTGACGATATTCGGCTGCCAGTTCGCAAACAAATACAACCGCATCCACATCATCTCCATTAACGTGAAATACCGGAGAGTCAAAAGTAGAAGCTATCGAAGTAGCATAATCTGATGAGCGAGTTTCGTCAAAATCAGCAGTAAATCCTATTTGGTTGTTGATCACAAAGTGGAGGGTGCCGCCTGTGTCGTATCCTTCCAGTTTTGACATTTGGAGAACTTCGTAAACAATTCCCTGACCGGCCACTGATGCATCACCATGAATAAGGATGGGAAATAGTTTGTCATAATCAGAGTGGTAAATCGCATCGGCTTTTGCTCTGGCAAACCCTATGACAATAGGACTTACCGCCTCTAAATGCGAAGGATTGGGCATTAGTTTCAGGTAAACACATTGGTTGTCTCCAACGGGGCATTGATGAGAAAAGCCTAAGTGATATTTTACGTCTCCGTCACCCATAGTGAGATCGTATGAAGCGTTCCCTTCAAACTCGTTGAATATCTCTTCATAGGTTTTTCCCATGATATTGGCCAACACATTTAAGCGACCTCTATGTGCCATTCCGAATAGTACCTCTTTGACTCCTAACTTGGCCGAACTTCGAATAATGGCATCTAAGGCAGGGATGGCCGCCTCTCCTCCTTCTAACGAGAATCTTTTTTCGCCTATGTATTTGGTGCCGAGAAATTTTTCAAAAACTACGGCTTTGTTTAAAACACGAAAAATGTGCTCTCGCTTTTCGATCGAGAAATCAATTAGTTTCTCTTTCTTCTCAATTCGGTTTCGCAAAAAATCTACCTCTTCTTTCAACCGTACACTGGCGAAATCAAAGCCAATAGTTCCGCAATAAGTTTTGCGCAGACTATTGATTATTTCCTGCAAAGTCGCATCTTTCAAACCTAAGATGTCGCCAATTGTAAAGCGTCTTTCCAAATCCTTTTCAGATAATTCGAAAAACGATAAATCTAATTGGGCGATACGGTCTTTGCGCGGCTTTAAGGGGTTTGTATCGGCAATTAAATGCCCTCTTTTACGATAAGCATCTATCAGACGATAAACTTTGATCTCATCAGCAGATAGCGAGGTATCAGTTCCGCTGAAGTTGTAGGAGGCAAAATCAAATCCTTCAAAAAATTTCCTGAATTCGGGGTCAATTGAAGTGGGATCTTTTTTAAAATCCCGATATAAATTTTCTATGAATTCAGGGGTTGCATTGCTCAAATAGGAATAATTATCCATTATCTATCACGAAAATTTGTGCAAACCTAAGCCATCTGTTCAAATTAGTCAAAGATTATGTGTTTCTTTCAGGGGGTTTAACGGAAAAGCCGGATATACAACTGATTTCTTATGGCGGTTTTGGAAATGAGGAGCAGAAGTCTATATTTGCAGTCCTTTTTTAAAAGATACAACAAATGGCCAACCACAAATCAGCCGAAAAGCGCTCCAGACAATCTGCAAAACGCAGATTGGCAAACAGATATTATGCTAAAACCACTCGCAATGCAATTCGCGATTTAAGAAGCGAAGCCGAACCGAAGGATGGTAAAAAAGATCTTCCTGCCGTGCTGTCATTACTCGATAAATTGGCAAAACGCGGATATATTCATAAGAACAAAGCATCGAACCTGAAATCAAGTTTGATGAAAAGGTTTTTGGTGAAAAAGTAAGAGATTCTATTTCATAGATTTAAAAGGCATCCTTCAACAGGATGCCTTTTTTTGTTTTTGTATATTTAAAAATGGAAGAGAAAGACTTTTTATCTATTAAATGTTGGGCAGAAGAAGATCGTCCTCGTGAAAAACTTTTACTTAAAGGAAAAGCGGCATTGAGCGATGCCGAGTTGATTGCCATTTTGCTGCGAACAGGTATCAAAGGCACCTCTGCCTTAGACTTGGCTAGAAAGGTGTTAGGTAAAGTTTCAGGCAACCTGAATGAATTAGGCAAACTTTCGGTTAGCGACATTCGGAAATTGGAGAAGGGCTTAGGAGATACCAAGGCCATTACTATTGTAGCCGCTTTAGAACTTGGGCGAAGGCGGCAATCGGAGGATATAAGAGAAAGGCCACTTATCCGTTCCAGTCGCGATAGCTTTGAATACATTTATCCGGAGGTGGCCGACCTTGGCCACGAGGAGTTTTATATGCTATACCTCAACAAGTCAAACCGCGTGATTACTCATAGGCATATTAGCAAAGGCGGTGTTTCGGGAACGGTAGCCGACATTAAAATAATTCTGAAATATGGCCTTGAGTTACTGAGTTCTGCTGTCATTGCTGTACATAATCATCCTTCGGGGAACCTGAAACCGAGTCAGGCAGATATGGATTTAACACGTAAACTAAAGGAGGCTGCAAAGTTGATGGACATGACCCTCTTAGATCATCTGATTATAGGGGACAAAGCGTATTATAGTTTTGCCGATGAAGGTATTCTATAAAGCAGCAAAGCCGCCCATCTCTGAGCGGCTTTGAAAATTTTTAAAGAGTCTATTATTTGTTTACTACAAATTTCAGCGTATTCACGGTGTTGTTGTTTTCTTTTACAGAAACAAAATAAACTCCGTTCTTCAGATCAGCGGTATTTATGCGAGTTCTGTAATCGCCTTTATTAAGTGCAGAAGGCTCCACATTCATTACATTTTGACCAAGGATGTTGTAAATTCCGAAACTAACAGCCGTATTTTTTTTCAGGGTATAGCTGATGTTAAGAACATCAGATGCCGGATTGGGATATAAACTTATCTCCCCCACATTGTTGCTCACTTCTTTAATTCCGTTGTAAACTGCCGGCACATAGCGAGTAGAGTCAGTGCTATTCAAATCCAACTCCATCGCGTTTAAAATATTGCGATCATTCTTGTTGGCAGAATAGTGCTGCACCAAAACGACCAATTTCACTCTCTCGTCATGCCAACCGGCCGGTAAAGTGAACGTATATTGCTTTGAATAAACACCTCCGTCAGTAGTGGGAGTGCTGATAACTCCTGTAGAACCCCAAGCACCTCCCAACATTTGACGACATACGTGGCGGTGTTGGAACCCAACAATAGGATTTCCTTTCTGATACCATTCACTGGAAGGTGTTCCGTTGTAAGCATTTACTTGATTATACCCGCTTCCCGTTCCAGTTACACTGTCTTCTACAATATAGCAGTTAATACGAAAGTCATCATTAATAGGACCAAAGAATTTTGCAGAAGCGTTCACTACTAATTCGCGGGTTCCGCTGTTATAAGTGTTATCTGCAATAATGGCTACGGGAGAGATACGGTTAGTTTCCTGAACCCCGTAAGTTTCCCAAAGATTATCATCTACACCAACAGTTTCTTCGCCCGGGAACAGTACTCTATCAACAGCGGCAGTGGGCGCTCCGGAAGTAAAGGCGGATGCTACTGTAGAATGGTCGCTGGTAGTCATGGCATCGATTCCAAAACCGGCATGAAGGGCAACGCCTATGATATTACTATGCCCGGCAAGAATTGCTGACATGGTGCTGGTTCCTCTTGGACAGTACTGGCAAGGAGCTGTAGTGAATTCTTCAATCAAAGCATTCTTTACCGGAATAGCACTAAGTGCTGTCACATCTTTTGTGAGAGAGTTATTGGCAATGTTTGTTTCAGAGCCGTTGTTTGGCGCAGAAACATTTACGGTAATTGAATGTAACATTGGGATAGACATCGCAATCGGCTGATTGAAACTGAAACTGTATGTTTGGAATGATGGAATGTTTATTCCGGGCACACTCTGAACTATGGCATTGCCGCCATTATCAGTGTAAGTCATGTCAAACGAAGTGATGGTTTCTGCCCCGTTGTTTTTTACTACTCCACTCACGATCTGGTTACTTAAGCCAACGTACTGATTGTTAGTAATAGACTCTATAGAAATATCTAAAGCGGCCGGCTCAAATAACTTAATGTCGTCAATAGCCCACCAGTAATCGTAATCACCTGTGTAATTAAATTTGAGGTATAGCGTGGGTTGGTTGGCGGCTACGCTGGTTAAATCAACTAAGGCTACTTCAGGATTATCTGTGGTAGTAGTAACCGTATATACCTGACTCCAACTAATCCCATCTGTACTGGCGAAAACAGTGCCTTGTGAAGAAGCGTATTGTTGGAAATATTGCTCAAACTGTAAGGCGACATGGTTGTGCCCCGAACAATTTATAGCTGCTGTGATTAAATCGGCATTTTCTGATTTATTGTCGTTGCCTTTGGCATCAGAATCAAAAATCATAAAACCGTTTGATGCGGTTGTAGAGGCAAAACTATGACCGCTAGTTTTCCTTGTCCATGTGCCGCCTCCGGAATTATCTACGTTCTGCCATCCCGTAGGCAAGTTGGTGCTGCTAAAATTTTCCGTAAAAATGGTGGTCTGAGCCATTAGTCCGCCCCCGGCAATCACCAGTGCGACTAGAATGAGCATAATTCTATTCATCGTTTGAAATTAGTTTGAGTAACAAATGTAATGAACTAATCTATGAAATTAATACTCGATTAACAATGTGAGATAAGATGTAAACAAATTGTTGGCTTGCACATGTCAGGTGAAGCTCTAATTTAGCTTCCTTTTTACACTTTACTAGTTAACAAAACAAATGAAGAAAAGCTATATTTGTCTATCCATTTTAGTAGGTAGCATTTTGTTCTCTCACTCACAAGGCATTATTACTATCCCATCTGATACTTCTGTCGCTTCCGGTACAATTACTGATGAGTTTGACCCACAGGATATTCACTTAGAAGTAAAAAACAACACGGTGAACAGCCAAACCTTTAGTTGGATGCTGAAGGATTATTCCACCCCATCTACTGCATGGGAAGTAAAACTGTGTGATAACAATAACTGTTATGATCTGTTGCTTAACCCCGGCCCTTATGTATCATTAAATGTTTCGCCAGGAGATACTATGGATTTTAAATTTCAGTTTTCTCCGCATTGTATTTCGGGAACAGGAGATGCTGATGTGTTAGTTTGGCTCACAGGAGATAGCGCAAATACCGCCCGCATGATTCATTTTACAGCAAATCTTGTTGCAAATTGTCCAAATGCTGTCAAAGATATTTCAGCATCTAATCTCATCCTGTTTCCGAATCCCGTTAATGGAACATTTACAGTGAGCGGTTTACCCGATGCAGGCAATTTATCTTTCGAGGTATATAATTTGAAAGGAGAGTTGGTCAAATCAAAGGCTAACTCCACAGTTGGCGATCAAATAGAAATTTCCATTGAAACTTTAGCAAAGGGAACCTACATTTTAAAAGTAGCCGATGAAAAGGGGCATATTGTGGCTACTTCCAAGTTGAATAAAGCAGACTGATAAATTTCAACAATAAAAAAGCCGCTCCTTTACGAAGCGGCTTTTTTATTGTTGCCTAATTCTTTTTTAGCTTTTGTATTTCTTCCTCCAGTGCAAACTCATCGCCATCTATATATCCTGAATGGGTGTAAACCACTTTCCCTTTTTCATTTACCAAAACCGTAAAGGGAACACTCTGTATATTCAGTCCTCGCTTTAAATCTTGATTGACATCTAATAATACATCGTAATCCCAACGTTGCCCATCTACATAAGGCTTTACCTTAGTGGTGCTGCGCGAATCATCAATAGAAACCGCTACTATCTGCAAATTGTATTTCTCCTTCCAATCGTCATACAAATCCGCCATGTTTGTCAACTCTTTTTTGCAAGGTACACACCAGGTAGCCCAAAAACTCAAAACCGTTACCTTGCCGGATTTACCATAGTCGGCAACGTTTACTTGTTTGCCGTTAATATCCGTAAGCGTAACGGATGGAAGGGGCTTCTCTCCTAATACTTTTTCAATTCCTTTCTTTTGCTCCTGAGCGAAGGCAGAAAAACCGATAGCTAACAGAAATAGTGCAATGACTGATTTTCTCATTTTTATTTTTTTGACTAACGAACATGGTCAAGTGCTGTGCCAATAAAAAACTTGACCAAATTAAGCGATTTTTAATTAATGAAGCATTAACATAAATTAGCCCCCTTCTTATTTCAAATTGATGAATAAACACAAAGTTCTTTACTCGGCTTTGTTTCTCATAATATGGGGAAATGCCGGAGCGCAATGGGGATATTTTTCCGGCTCGCTACAATCTAATGCTAACTTTTTTATTCGCGATGAAAAGATAGGCGCAGCTAATTTGCCGCATTATGATAACCTGAAGGTTGGGACGGATGCCTTCTTCAACCTTAATTACACTAACGATAAATATGAGTTGGAAGCGGGGATGCGCTTGGATATGTTTTATAACTCCATTCTGCGCATTCCTACCACCCCATATACGGCAGTAGGCGTAGGTAACTTCTTTATTAAAAAAAAGGTGAAGGACCTCACGATTACCGGAGGATATATTTACGATCAGATAGGAACCGGTATCATTTATCGCACCTACGAAGAACGAGCATTGGGAATAGACAATGCATTGTTGGGCGCGCGATTAGAATACAACGTTAAAGATGTGGTTAGGCTGAAAGCATTTGCCGGTGTGCAGAAATTAAAGTTCAGTATTCAGAAGCCCATCATTGTCGGCTTTAATGCGGATGGGAATTTCAATATAAAGCAAAAGGTGGTTTTAGCTCCCGGGGTTGGGGTAATTAATCGCAGCATGGATCAAAAATCAATAGAACAGGTAGTAACTACGATAGAAAGTTATGACACCGCAGGGCGCTTTGTGCCTAAATATAATACCTATGCTTTCACAGTGTACAACACACTTACCGCAGGTGATTTTACTTGGTATGCCGAAGGTGCCTATAAAACAACTGAGGCAATTAAGAAGGATCAAATAAGAGATGCTAAGGATTCGCTGATTAATGCTCCCGGCAATTGTGTTTATACCACATTAAATTTTTCAAAGAAGGGTTTTGGAATTACCTTTCAATTTAAGCGAACTGAAAATTTTTATCTGCACACTTCTCCGAACCCCACCGAAGCTTTATTTGACGGAATGCTTTCATTTCTTCCTCCAGTTTCGAGACAAAATTCATTGCGGTTGCCCGCTCGGTATTTCGCCCCTTCACTGGAGAACCGCGAACTGGCGTTTGGTGCTGAAATAATTTATTCTCCCAATCGCAAAATGACTTTTACTCTCCAAGGTTCTTATGTACGCGACTTTTTGATGAAAAAGTATAATCCTACCGATACCGTATTCTTTGGGGAAGGTTTCTTTCAGGCATTATTTAAACCCACCAAAAGTGTAGAAGTGGAATTTGGATTCCAATATGCTCGTTATAATAAGTTCCTCTATCGGAAAGAAGGCGACCCGGAAGTGAATGCTTATACCCCTTTTGCTGAACTGACCTATAAATTTAATCACAAACATTCATTGCGATTTGAATTTCAGTATCAGCATGTCATTAAGGACTATGGTCAATGGTTATACGCACTGTTAGAATATAACTTTGCACCACATTTTTCATTTGCTGTTTCTGACATGTGGAATTTCAAACCTAATCCGGATATTAATCCTAATGCCAATCACTATTACTCGATCTTTGCAGGATACACTATTGGACCGCATCGCTTTACTATTAGCTATGTGAAGCAAGTAGAAGGGATAGTTTGCACCGGAGGGGTTTGTCGTTTAGAGCCGGCTTTTAGTGGAGTAAAGGTGGGTGTAAATTCAACGTTCTAAATTGTACATCCTAAAATAGATTCTATGGAAATGAAAAACACGATTTTAGTAATAGCAAGCATACTATTGTTTACCGTAGGAATTAATTCTTGCAAAGAAGTAGGGCCTGAAATTAATTTGGGAAATAATCAAAACGTAGTATCCGATACTGCATATATGGAAACCCCTATTGCTATTCCCGATCTGAAAAATGTAATGATTGAAGAGTTTACCGGAGTGCGGTGCCCTAATTGTCCACAAGGGCATGTGACGATTGCAAACATCAAGGCACAAAATCCCGGAAGAGTGGTGGCTATCAGCCTACACCCAATAAATTCCTTAGGAGCGCCTTATTCTTTCAGTGTTCAGGATTTTCGAAGCCAAGAGGCACAAAGTCTCTTCGATTTTTTAGGGCAAATTGGATTAGAGCCGGCAGCAGGGATTGATCGCAAAATTTTTAGTGGAGAGTCTCATATCTTGCTCGACAGAAATAAGTGGACGAATTATGCGGCTCAACAACTGAGTGAAACACCTAAAGCGAATGTTGAGATAGGCGATTCGTATGACAGCACCAACCGAGAGTTAACTATTGTAGCGGAAATACACTACACGCAGACTGTGACCGAGCCGAATAAATTGACGGTAGCTTTAACAGAGAGTAACATGGTTACCGCTCAATTAGACGGAACGGTGATTGATACCTTCTATGTTCACAAAGATGTGGTGCGCACATTTATCACCAATGTGCAAGGCGATGCAGTGAATACTTCTACCGAAGCCGGCCGAGTGGTTTTGCGAGTGTATAAAACCATTTTAGATGCCGCATGGAAGCCGGAGAATATGCACATTGTTGCTTACGTTCACGAATATCAAAACGCTAAAGAAATTTATCAAGCAAAGGAAATTAAGGTGATTCCTTAAACACGACTGACCGGCTGAGATAATCTTCCTGCTTTAAACTCTAAACCTACCTCCTATATTTGCGCTGCAATGAAGATAAGTTATAACTGGTTGAAGCAATACGTTGATTTCAATCTTACCCCTGGTGATTTAGCAGAAGTATTAACGGGTGTTGGATTAGAGGTGGAAGAGATTTCTCTTTTCGAATCCCTTCCCGGTGGATTGGATGGGGTCGTAATAGGAGAAGTGAAGGACTGCACCAAACATCCTGATGCGGATAAACTCTCCGTGACTAAAGTAGATATTGGTGCCGAGGAGTATTTGCAAATTGTGTGTGGCGCTCCGAATGTAGCAGTCGGTCAGAAGGTGATAGTGGCTTTGGTAGGTATCACCTTATATCCTTTAGGCGGTGAAAAGCTACTCATCAAGAAGGCAAAGATTCGGGGAATAGAGAGTTTCGGGATGATTTGTGCCGAAGATGAATTAGGTCTCGGAGAAAGCCATGCCGGCATCCTGATTTTGCCCCCCTCTGTTACAGCAGGTACCAAGGCCGCTGATTTTTTTAAGGTGGAGAAGGATAATGTATTAGAGATTGGACTGACCCCTAACAGAAGCGATGCGAATTCACATATTGGGGTGGCACGCGATCTCGCTGCTGCACTCAATATTTCTTACCATACTAAAGTGGTATTTAATAAGCCGGAAGTGAGATTGCCCACAGTTCGGCTCACTCAAAGCTCTAAAATTTCTATTGATGTGATAGAGGCGGAGGCCTGCCCGCGCTATTCGGGCATTAGTATTTCAAATGTTACTATATCAGATTCTCCCGATTGGTTAAAAAACAGATTGAAGGCAATTGGAGTAAAGCCGCTAAATAATATAGTAGATATTACCAACTACGTTTTACACGAATACGGGCAACCGTTACACGCCTTCGATGCAGATAAAATTAGTGGCGGAAAGGTGACGGTGAAAAAGTTAAAGGAAGGAACTGTATTCAAAACCTTAGATGATAAAGAGATAAGACTAAGTCATGAAGATTTAATGATTTGTGATGAACGAGGGGGAATGTGTATTGCTGGAGTGTACGGAGGGAAGGAGACCGGGATTACTTCTTCTACCGTGAATATTTTTTTAGAAAGCGCGTATTTCACTGCTACCGGCATTCGCAGAACTTCTTCCCGTCATCAACTGCGAACAGATGCCGCGACACATTATGAAAAGGGCTGTGACCCCAATAGTACTATTATAGCTCTACAAAGAGCCGCAGCACTTATCTGTGAAATTTGCGGAGGAAGTATTGCATCTGAGATAATGGATGTGTACCCGAAGCCTATCACTGAAGCGCAGATTGATGTAAGCTATGATAGGATATGCAGATTATCCGGATTCTCCATCCCTAAAGAAACAGTGTATGCGATTCTGCGCCATTTAGAAATAAAAATTGAACGTGAAGAAGGTGATACATTGCGTTTGAGTATACCTACTTTTAAAACTGATGTAAAACGCGAAGCAGATATTGTTGAAGAGGTACTGCGGATTTATGGATACAATAGTTTTGCATTACCTAAACAATTGAAATCTAATCTGTCTTATACCCCCATTGTCAATACCGTCAAATTAGAAAATGTAGTGGCCGGTTTACTCACCGGAGCAGGTTTAAATGAAATATGGACCAACTCAGTAAGCCAATCCAAATTTGAAACGGAGAAAGAGTTGCAAAAGCAACAAGTAAAATTACTGAATAGCCAAACGGCAGAATTGGATTCTCTGCGAACTTCAATGTTGTATTCGGGACTGGAAGTGATTTCGTATAATCAAAACCGCAAGCAACCGTTCATGCGTTTGTTTGAATTCGGATCAACTTATCATTGGCTAAATAGCTCTTACAATCAGCAAAACCATATCGCATTGTGGTTTACCGGAAACACTTTTGAGGATAACTGGGTGGGCAAAAGCGAACCTTATAATTATTATCATCTTAAAAGCATTGTTATGCAGGTGCTCAACCGACTTGGGCATTACCATTTTGAACGAGAGTATTTTGAAAGCGATCCATTTTCTTTTGCACTCCTTTTAAAGAATGAAGGAGAAACTATTGCACAGCTTGGTGCAGTATCGGAGAAAACACTTCGGACCTTTGATATAAAACAAGCGGTTTATTATGCAGAGCTGAACCGCGACTATCTGTGGGAAAAATCACAATTTCAGAAAGTCACTTTTAGAGAATTGCCTAAGTATCCTACTGTGAAACGCGATTTGGCAATGATTGTAGCTGAAGATTTACCATTTGAGGTAATCGAGAAAGCAGCCTTCGCTGAATCAAAAAAACTATTGCGTGAAATCTCCCTGTTTGATGTGTATAAGGGAGAAAAAATCGAAAAGGGGAAAAAATCGTATGCCATCAGTCTGCTCTTTCAACATCCGGATAAAACCTTGACTGATCCAGAAATTGAGAAAGTGATGAATCGCTTGATGCGCAGATATGAAACTGAGTTGGGGGCATCTATTCGAAAGAATTGAGAATAAACCACCTGCTGCTTTTAGTTGCATTATTCGTTTTTCAACTTAATCAGTAAAAAGTGCAATAAAGAACTTTTCCTGTCCTATCCTCTACCGGATATATGTGCGAACTTTGCAGCACAAAAGTATAGGAATGAACTACGCAAATATTTCCAACGAGGAATTTCAAAATAAGGCTCAGGAGCCTGATTCCGTTATCATTGATGTGCGTACTCCTAATGAGTTTGAAGAAGGATTTATCCCCCACGCTACGAATCTTAACCTCATGTCACCTGATTTTATGGAAGCTCTTGATATTTTGGATAAGGCGAAAACATATCTTCTATACTGTCATAGTGGAAACAGATC